>JAFUFE010000021.1 GCA_017470085.1 Treponema sp. | reverse complement strand
GCCGAGTATAAGGCCGGTGAGTGTCATCATGTTGAGCGTAATGCCGGCAAAATACATGCACATAACGGTAATCAAAATCGACAGCGGAATAGAAATCGCGATGATGAACGTGCTCTTAAAGTTCTGCAAAAAGATGAACAGTATGATAACGGCAAGCACCAATCCCTGTACGGCCGATGTGACGAGCGTCTTAATGATATCACGGATCATCGTTGTATCGTCGCCGATGATTTCGAGCGTGATGTCTTCGGGCAAGGTCTGCCGCACCTGCTCAATTTTTTTATACACGGCATCTGCAACTGCTACCGAATTCGAGCCCGACTGTTTTGTGACCGCAAGATACACACCCGGCTCCCCGTTGATATAGACCACCGACGTTATGTCTTCGTTTCCCAAAAATACGCTCCCGATGTCGCTCACGCGCACATTGTAGCCGTTCACTGTTGTAATAACCGTATCGTTTATCTGGTTGACGCTCGAAAACTCTCCCGTCGTGCGGATGATGTAGTTGCGTCTTCCCTCAACGATTTTTCCGCCGGAAAGTTCAAGATTCTGCCGCGCGAGTGCCGCGGAAACTGCGGAAATAGTCAAACCGTACGCGGCAAGACGATTTTCCGCCACCTCCACGCGCACTATTTTTTGCCGCCCGCCCATAACGTTTACTTCTGCTACACCGTCCGCCTGCTCAAGGATATCGGATATCGAGTCCTCCGCAATTTCTTTGAGGTCATCACTTGAACGATTGCCGCGCACTGCGATGCGCATGATTGGCATGGCGGAGGCGTCCATCTTAAAGATACTCGGTGTCGATGCGTCGGTGGGAAGTGCATTCTTGACGCGGTCAAGTTTATCGCGCACGTCATTGACCGCAGCTTCAAGATTCGTGCCATAATTGAATTCCAGCACCACCATGCTAGAGCTTTCTGAAGAAGTCGATGTCATTTCTTTCAGGCCACCCACGCTCACCAGACTGCTTTCAAGCACCTGCGTCACCGATTTTTCAACTGATTCCGGTCCCGCATTCCGATACGTCGTCATCACCATGATGTACGGTGCATCGATGTCCGGAAATAAACTGATGGCGATATTCCGTATCGTAAACAAGCCCATAATGCCGAGGAGCACAAATACGATGAGCGTCAGTACAGGATGCGCAAGTGTCTGCCGCGAAACGCCCATCACTCACCCCCCGATGCTGAAACAGCGTTGACACGGGCGCCGTCAAAAAGCTGCCGGCCGCCTTCAATAACAAACAGCTCGTCCGGCATCACGCCGGATACAATCTGCACGATACCGTCAACCGCGTGTCCCCGTGCAATTTCGCGGCGTTCAACCGTGTCGTCATCTTTAAAAACATACAGAAACTCCCTGTCATCGTTCGTTACAATTGCATCTGCTGGAACTGTCACCGCGCCAGTATACTGTGCGGTGTACAGCTTTACCTTTGCAAACATACCGGCACTGACGCGCGTATCAAACTCATCGAACGTCAAAATTACTTCCGTCGTACGCGTTGTGCTGTCAAGCACCGGGGACACGTTCGTCGCTGTCGCACGAAACACAACATCAGGATATGCTTCAAGCATGATATCTGCAACAAGCCCGCGTTTTAGATACGCGCTGTAGCGTTCAGGCACTTTTGCGGTTATCTGTAGACGGGAAATATCGCCGATTGTTGTAACAGCGGTCCCCGTCGTCACCGTTGTGCCAGGACGAAGCGGCGTCGAAATGATACTGCCCGAAATCGGAGCGGTCACCGGGCTCAGCGCATAGTTCGTCCCCGGCTGCGACGGATCGACCCGTGCGATAACATCGCCGGCTGCAACGCGACTACCTAAATTCACCGCCGTGCTCGCAATCTTTCCACCGATGTTCGGATAGACGCTCACCGAATTCAGCGCCTCAATGTTGCCGTTGACATTAACGTAGTCGTCGAGTACGGACACTGCGGCACGTGCGGTGCGTACCGGATAGACGGTATCCGCCCGACTGCGCTGTTGCTGCTTCCCCCCCTGGGAACGCATAATCAAATACACAAATGTATACCCGACTGTCGCTACAACCAATGCAATCATGACGACTATAATGATAACCGATTTCTTCTTCATAACTGTTCTCCACCGCTATTTTCCGAGCGTCCCAAACGGAATGCCGAGTTCATTTTCTAAATTCAACACCGCACCGATGAGCGCATATTCCTGTGACGCGAGATTCACCTGAGCGCTCAACAAGGTATCGGCAGCATTTTGCAGACTCAATACATCGCGCGCACCTTGATTGTATGCGGTGCGCATCGCAGTGTACGAGCGATCCGCCAAATCTATGGTAGCACGTAAAGACTCAAGCTGAGAGCGCGCTTCTTGTATGAGCGCATAATAGTTGTCTATCTGCACCATCGTTGTCGTCTTTTGATTGGCGAGCTGTAGTTCTGCATCCTTCAGTGAATACTTTGCATTCAACACAGCGCGTCCTCCCGTCGACCACGGCAGATATCCGTCAAGCGGAATACGAACTCCAATCGTCAGCTGCCCGCCAGTACTGAACGAATCCGCCGTATTTACCTTCGACTTTGTGTACGACCACCCAGCAGAAATAGTCGGCCCGTAGGCTCCGAGCCGACCTGCCAGCACGGCGTTTTTTGCAACCGCCACCTCATTTTCCAACGATACTACCGCTGGCGTGTCGTTTATGTCGTAATCGAGTGAAAAATCGGCGAACTGTGCCGCTTCCGACAGCGAGCCCGAAAGCACTATGGCCTGTTGCTGCTCAAGTCCGATGAGCTGCTTGAATGACGCCAGACTGTTTTCATAGGCAATGACCGCTGACTGCAATGTTGGACGCTGCCGTTCATAGGCAACTCGGCTCTGCAGCATATCGATTTCTGAAACCTGACCGTTCTGATAGCGAGCATTCGTCTGTTCATATTGCTGGCGCGCTGTTTCTAGATTGCGCTCCTGTAGCCGAATGTTTTCCTGTGCATACAACAGCCCGTAGAACGCGCGGCGCACTGAAAGCTCAACGGTGCGCACCGCTTGATCGTAAGAAAGTTCTCCGCCTCTATAGGCAAGCGCCGCCGCACGGATCGTTGTATAGAGGGACGGCGTCAGCGCAAGCTCAATCGAGCCGCCGAGCGATACGCTATAGTCGTACGGCGTCAGCGCCGGCTTTTCATTGGGCACCGACACCTGCCCCACAAGATTGACTGAAGGGCTCACTCCGCCCCATGAAAAATTCCGCGCCCACTTCAAGCGGTCAAATGAAACCTGGCCGCGTTGAATGCCCACGTTGTTTTTCATCGCGTGCTGAACAGCATCAGTCACCGTGAGCACGAGCGGATTCGTCTGGGTAAAAACCGGCACCGCTGACAGCAGCATCAGTATCAGCACCAATCGTCTGTGTTGAATCAGCATCATATCTCCCATAAACACGTGCAACCACGTTGTACTATCATCGACAAAAACTCCGGCAATCCAGTAGAACAAACATACCGCACCTCTGTTTGCAAAGGATTTTACGCGTTCCGGATTGTTTCCTACTTAACAATTTTTAGCAATCGTTTTTAAGCGGAAATTTTTTCTACACCGCTTGTTCAAATAACTGCACGGCATCCGGTATATTTCAGTCGGACGTATTCGCTGCACCGATGCGAAATCCAGGAAACAAAAAGCCGGCCGTCATAACGATTCACGTAACCGCTTTCATTGTAGCGGTTTGCATATAAAAAGCAATATACTTTCATATAAAAAAAATAATTATCTTTCGCCTTCGGTAACAGTTTTTATCTGCTAATTTTTTGTTAGCTTCGTTTACTCTGCGAGAACAACCGTACAGACGACAAACGGTTTTCCATCGCTCACAGTGCTCTGTGCCCCACCCAAAAGCACACCGCTTGCTGACAGATCACTGTTTTTTCTGCCGGCACGCAACAACAAGACGATTGCTTTCCTGTATGATTTTTGGTATTTTTCTTTAATATGGGCACACAGAACGCCGAAGCACCACTACACACATCACCTGATGCGCTCATGGCGGAATTCTTTTCCACGTTTCCATCCTACAGTACGCATGAACGGCAAACGATTGCCGCGGCGTGGAAAATAGCAGCTGACGGCTGTGCAGTGGACAGAGACGAAACAGGTGCTGTGCACCCGTTTCGCGTCGCAGCAATTCTAGCACAGAACAACCTCGATGCCGATTGCATCGCGGCAGGAATCGTGAGCACCATGGCGTCGCCGCCGCCGGACACGGTGACTGCACGTTTAGGAAAACAGACGGCACGCCTAGTCACGCAAACCGTCCGCAGCGCGAGCGTACACGACACAAGCCGCACGCTGCAACAAGCGGATGCCATCAGAAAAATGTTGTTCGCTATGGTTGACGATGTCCGCGTTATCCTTATAAAACTGGCAGACCGGCTTGACCACCTGCGGAATGCCGCCGCATATGATGATGACACACAGCGCTCTCTCGCCGCAGAAGCGCTCGATATCTGGGCGCCGCTTGCCGACCGGCTCGGTATGCAGGAAGAGAAAAATGAATTTGAAGACTTAAGCTTAAAGTACTCCAATCCCGACGTGTTCCAACACATCAAGGCAATCGTCGCACAAAAAAAAGACGAGCGCGCAGGCTATCTGGAAAAAGCCGCAGCGACAATCAGCCGTGCCGCAGAACAAGCTGGCATCACCGTGACGGTAAAAAGTCGTGCCAAACATTTTTATTCGATTTATCAAAAGATGCGCAAACGAAACGTCGCGGCGGGAGCACTCTATGACCTGCTCGCACTTCGCCTTATCTGTTCGACCGCCGCCGAATGTTATACACTCATCGGCATTGCACACAGCTTGTGGAAACCGATCGATGGCAGGTTCAAAGACTACATCGCCATGCCAAAAGCGAACGGTTACCAGTCGCTGCACACAACGGTGCTCTGTGCTGATCATCCGCTCGAAATTCAAATCCGCACTGAAGCGATGCATGCTACTGCCGAGCACGGCGTCGCGAGTCATTGGCTGTACAAAAAAGGCACATCGCACGACAGCGTACAGGTAGACGGACTTGCGCTGTTCAACAAAATCCGCGAACTCAAAGCGGGGCACGTTACCGATGAGACATTTTTTACGTCGCTCAAAACTGATCTGCTCGGTGATGAAATCTACGTGTTCACACCGAAAGGAGACGTCGTAGAGCTTCCCGCAGAATCGACCGCAATCGACTTTGCCTACCACATCCATTCCGCAATCGGAGAAAAAATCGTCGGGGCGAAAGCAGACGGAAAAATCATTCCGCTCACCAAACCGCTCAAAAACACACAGATTATCGAAGTGCTCACCAATCCGCAGGCGCACCCAACGGCAGCACAGCTG
>JAFUFE010000188.1 GCA_017470085.1 Treponema sp. | reverse complement strand
CTCGATACTTGATATGTACAGCGGATGCGGAACTTTCTCTGCGCTGCTCAAAAACCGTGCCCGTCATCTGACACTCGTCGAACACAACCGCGACGCGCTCGTCTTTGCGGAGCAAAACATCGCGGGAACAGCACATGACAGCTACGGAATGACCGGTGCGCGCTGGGCAGCAGAACAAGCACCAGCCGTTCCGTTCGACGGACTCGTCATCGACCCACCGCGGAGCGGCATGGAACGCGCGGTACGGGATTGGATTTCCCGGAGCGGTATTCCCGTCATCAGCGCGATATCTTGTAACCCCGCCACTCAGGCGCGCGATGTTCGGCAGCTGCTGGATGCAGGCTATAGACTCGAACGGCTGGTACTGCTCGATTTTTATCCGCAGACGAGTCATATCGAAAGTCTTGCAGTGCTTAAACACAGAGAAAGATTATGAACTGGTATACTTTTGTGCGCAAAATTGCGATTTCTGTCCTCTTTTTTATATCACCTCATGCATTTTCTAACGAGGTGGGGCGCGTGATTCCGCTTACACTGGCGAATGCCTCCTGGGTATCTGCTATGAACGGGCGTGCCACCAGTGCACCGGTCACCACGTCGTACGGTGCTGTCGTTCCGACCGACGCACGCATGTTCTCCGCGTTTTTGCACGACGGCACCACAGCATGGCAGCGGCAGACGGGGAAAAAGCGCGCGGAAAAATTCGTGACCGCCCTCACTGCCGATTTTCTCTGCACGGTTTCAAACGACAGCACGATCACTTTCCTAAATCCGAGCGGATTGCCGTTGTGGTCGGCCGATGTCGGCACTCCGATAACGGAGCCACCGCTCCAAGGGCGAGATGGTCGGCTGTTCGTCCGCGGGAAAAATACCGTCGCCTGTTACGACGTGAACGGCATCTGCCGGTGGCGGCTTGAAACAGAACGGCTGTCTTCTCTGCCGCTCTGTGAATTCAACGACGGCAGCATCGCGCTTTTTGTCGCACGAACCGACAACGGCAAAACACGCGCACTCCGTCTGTCACCGTTTGGCGAGCAGCTTGAGGAGATCATCTTTGCCGAAACAGTGGTGCACGCGGCAACCTGTGCTGACGGTATCCTGCTCGTTTTTTCGCACGGTGCCATCGGCATGAGCGCCGTTGAAAATGCAACAGCCGTCAGCCGTTGGGCATACAGCGCCGGTGCAGCAGCGGGAACATTTTTTGTACCGTTGAGCGGACACCGGGCAGCGCTCATCAGCCAGTCGAGAGCAGCGGCGCATGCAACCATCATCAGCACCGAGGATGGGGCTGTCATAACAGACATTGCGTTTCCTGACATCTCGGTGCGCACGCTGTTGATTGCCCGTGAATCGCAGTCTGGTGGCCAGTCGACGCTTGTCCTTGCAGACAACGCCACCATACGCGCGTGTACGCTTGACGGTCAGGAACGCTGGTACGCACGACTTCCGCCAACGCGCGGCGATATTCCCTGGAACTACGTTACACTGACGGATGCACAGTGTCTGGTGTTCTTCACGTCAACGTGGGCGGTTATCGGTTTTCAGATCGAACAGCCGGTGGCACGTCAACTGTCTGTACAGCGTTCCCGCACCAGCGACTATCGTGCATTCTGGAAAACGGCAGAACCGTTCGTACTTTATCCGTTTCAAACGACGCTTGACGCACGGCTCACCGACGGCACGCTCGCTGAAACCATACGCACCGGCAACTACGGAGAACGAGAGGCTTCGTATGCCGCGCTCGTGGCAGCTCTAGCAACAGCGTACCGTGACTATCGCGCCACTGGCGGCAGCAGCCGGCCAGAGGGTGCGTTTTACCACGACGCTTCCGGAACTGACGCACTGCTTGCTCTCTTGCCGTTCTTTACCGCAGATGAAGACATTGCCGTGCGCGCCGCGATTATCTCGCGCGAAACAGATCTGTCCCATCTCCGGACGCTGCTGCGGGGCTTTTCGATCTCTGCCTATGACCCAAACGGGCAACTTATGAACGCAGTCGAACAGAGCGCGTCTCGTATTCCCGCACGGGACGACGCCACCCAAAGCGCGCTCTGCGATGCCATCTACTCCCTGTGCCGAACGATGGGGGATCCAGCTTTTTACCGGCGAGGGCATGCGCTGCTTTCGCGCATGCTGTACCCGCAATACTCAACCGCTATCCACAAAAAAGTACGGAACACGCTCACCGCCATCGCAGAGTATTCGCGGTAGCGAATGAACGGTGTCCACGCAGCGAAGTGTGAGCTACTGCGCGCATTTCGCTTATTTTTTACCGTACACTAATAAACGGCTGGCGAAAAAAACGAATATGGTGTATACTAGACAGATACGGTCAGACACGGCGCTTTCCGGAAATGGACGCGGCTGCCTTGTTGGCAGTGGGACGCGCATAACAGCGGCGGCACGAACGATAGGTAGCTGCCAGCTGAAAGCGCTGAAGTAGTCCGGGTATTTTTACAGAAACTGTGGGTACCGTGTTTCCTGACCAGTCGTTGTACGCCCTGTCCGGGCAGCCGCCTGCATATCCAACCGGCTGACCCGGTGCAGGCATAAGAGAGTTTTTTGTGCGAGGAGGTTATTTGGGTAAATCACCAGTTGTTAAGGCAGCGCTGTTCATGGCGCTGTGTGCTGTGGCAAGCGCAGTCTATGCCCTTGAAGTCGATGAAGACGAGCTGCGCCGGAACGGGGCTGACATCGAGTTCATCAACTACACGGGACCACACGATAGGATCGATTCCCTTGAAAGCATTCAGGCGATTGGAAACGGGCTCGGAAATGCGATAGCACCGGCGCCCGCTACAGCAACTGCAGCAGGGGCACGAAACCGCTACTACGTTGTTCACGCGGTTGATCCGACTGAAAGCGGCAAACTCGACGCCGATATCATCTACATCGGTGCAGATGCGACAGTCGACCATATCGTCAACGTGCGCCGCATCGTCGCTGCATATCTGCGGTCGGCCTATTCATACAGTCAGGCTGACGCCGATGCGATTGCCGTTTTCGTGACCGTCTATAACGCCGTCTACCGCGGCAATCGCGCCGCCTATGAGCAGCGCTACAAGTCAGCAGTGATGCAGAATCTATCCGCAGAGAACTGCGGTATCGCCCTCTCCTACCGCGACTGGCCGGGAAAAACGGAAATGGTTATTCCGCTGTACGATGTCGTTCGCGGTGGCATCAGCACGGTTGATACGTCCGTGATTAGCGACAGCCGCGTCGTCGAGTCGATGCGCGAAGATGACGATCGCAATGTTGACGCACGTCAGCAGATGGTAGACATAAAGGAACGCGAAGCTGACGAAGCGTCAAGCGCCGCACAAGAAGCGCAGCGGCAGGCGACGCAAGAGCAGCGGGCAGCAGAACAGCAGACGGCACGCGCCGAACAAGCTGCACGGCAGTCAGAACAGGCAGCGCAACGCGCCGAACAAGCAGAGCAGCGCGCAGCGGAAAATCCGAGAGACCGCGAAGCACAGCGTGAAGCGCAAGCAGCCCGCCAAGAGGCGGAGCGCACGGCAGAAGAAGCTGCGGCAGCACAAACGGCGGCGGAAGAACAGCAACACCGTGCCGAAGAGGCGCGGCAGGAAGCGGCCGAAGAACAAGCCCGCGCTGACAGAAAACAGAATGAAGCACAGCTCGAACGAACAGAAATCGCCCGCGACGTACAGGAAATCGTTCGAGAACAGGCTGCGGCAGCGAGCGCACCGAGTGTCTACGGGCTACAACTCACCGATGAGGCGCGGCAACTTTCCGGCTTAGTGCAGGTCAATGCGAACAACGGCGCCGTGCTCAGACAATCCCCGGTCGTCTTTATCCGTAACCGCACGGTATATAAGGCAACCGATGGCTATGTGGCGATTGCCGGAGAAAACAGCGGCACGGGAACGGTCAAACTCGTCGTCATCGATCCGGTTACACTCACCATATCCGCCACGAGCGCCGAGCGGGTTGCCGAAGATTCGGTACTCGTGCAAGACGGAACAGACTACTACTGTGTTATACAAGATGGCGCTCATACGGTCGTTGCAAAATATGGGGAAGACATGGTACTCAAACTGAAATCATCGTTACCGGTAAAAAGCGATACACCGATCACCGATACCGGGAGTATGCTCCTCGTAACCGGCAGCACCAACACGGTCTACCTGCTCGACAAAGCAAACCTAAGGCCGATCACAGAGTAGCACGCGCCGTCGAAAACACTACAAGATTGGAAATCATTCGCCTTGGTTTACGCTCTGCCGGCATCGTTAAGATGCCGGTAATTTTTATGGAAACGAGGTGCACGCCGTCCGCTTGCGTTTGCAATTTACACGGTTTTCTTCAAGCGTTGTCAGTCGGCATCAGATTCAAGGTTTTCAAATCTGGTGCACGCCTTGACAAATGAAAGCTTTACGTCACCGGTGGCGCCGTTTCGATGCTTCGCGATGATAAGGCGTACTTCTTGAATCGGCTGTTCTTCATCCGTTTGGGACGACCGGTCACGGTGGATGAATATGACAACGTCTGCGTCTTGCTCAACCGACCCGGAACCGCGCAGCTGTGCAAGGTTTGGCTCCTTTCCTTCTGCATCCCGTGACACTTGGCTCAACGCGACAATCGGAATTTCAAGCTCCCGTGCCAGCGCTTTCAGCGCTTTCGTGATTTCTGCCACCCGCTCAAACACTTTTGCATCTGGCATCTCCGTCGTTATCAAGCCGATGTAATCGATAAAAATAATCTTTACCTGCTGATTGTGAACCATCCGCCGCGCCATGGCACGGATGTCGAGGAGCTGCATGTTCGGTGTATCAACGATGAACAGCGGCGCCTTGTAGCATCGCCCTGCGGCATTCTGGAGCTGCTGCATTTCATCGAGCCGCAACAGTCCTGAGCGCAGCTTATAACCGGGAATGCCCGACACTTGAGACAATAGCCGCTGCCCAATCGATTCGTACGACATCTCAAGCGAAAAAAAACCGCAGGGCACTTGACGATTGACGACAAGGAATTCCATCATCGAAAGTGCAAGCGCTGTTTTTCCCATCGAAGGACGGGCACCGATTACAATGAGCTCCGATTTTTGGAAACCACTCGTCATCTGATCAAGTTTAACGAATCCGGAGGGAATGCCGGTATAGGCGTTTTTGCTCTGATAGCGTTCGTCGATATTCTGTACTGCCTTGATGATGACGTCGTGCATGTTGTAGATTTCAGCTGTATCCGTCCGGTCAGTCAGGTTGAATACTTTTTGTTCCGCTTCCTCTAGTATAGCACGGCTGTCCCGCGCCTCGTCATAGGATGCCGCCTTTATCTCCTGGGAAACCTTGATGAGCTCGCGACGGACAGAGCGGTCAAACACAATCTGGGCGTAGTATAAAATATTCGCGCTTGTCGGCACCGTGTTTGTCAGCGAGGCAATGTATGCCACCCCCCCCGCTTTTTCCAAGTCACCGGTTTTTGTCAGCTCATTGATAAGTGTCAACGTGTCTCCCTTTATGGTCTGCTCGTCAAGCGACCGCATCGCTTTAAAGACAAGCTGATTTTGGAGCGAATAAAACCGCTCCGGACGCAGCAGGGTAAACACGTCAGAACGCTTTTCCCAATCGAGCAGCAGTGCCCCGAGTGTTGCCTGTTCTGCTTCATCGCTATGGGGGGGGATGCTGTCTTTTAATACACGCGTATCCATATCGTTGTTTTATTAGGATATAGATTAAAAAACCGGCTGTCCACACTATGAACCGCCGGTCTTTGTCCATGCTGCAATCTGCTTGTCAGCACACCATACAGACCTTACTCCGCTTGCTCACCGGCTACCGCATCAGTCGATCCTGCAACCGAATCATCGGTAGCTGAGGGCGCTTCTTCCGACACTGCGTCAGCAGCGTGCGGTTCCACCGACGGCGATGCTTTTTTATCAGCAGCGGCACTTCGTTCATCTGTCTGCGCCTTGACAGAAATCTTGACATCTGCCGTTGCGCTTTCATACAGTTTTACCGTAACGTGGTACGTACCAACAGATTTTATCGTTACGCCCGGTATCTCAACACGTTTTCGTTCAACCGTAAACCCTTCTTTCTGTAATAAATCGACTACCATCGGAGCGGTCACCGCACCGTAGAGCTTCCCATTCGGTCCTGACGGTAACGACACTTCAAGTGCAAGGGATTCAAGCCGTTCCTTGACGCCCGCGGCATCTTTCCGCTTCTGCGCTTTGCGTGCCTCAATTTCAGCACGACGCCCTTCGAATATGGCCGCTGTTTCAGGCGTATACAGTACCGCCATGTTCCGCGGATGCAGGTAATTGCGGTAATATCCGCGGGCAACATTTTTTACATCGCCTTCTTCACCGAGCGACTTTATGTCTACATTCAAAATAACTTTCATACTGCAAGCTCCTCTTGTTAATTTCGATACAACCGCGTCTACCGGGAGTCGGAGCGCGGCCATACACATTTTTCTCAAAAATGGCGACTCTGCGAACCAGCATCCGTCGCTCACTACACATTAATCAGCTACGTATGGCAGCAGACAGATGGCACGCGCGCGTTTAATAGCATGCGAAAGTTCCCGCTGATGTTTAGCACACGTGCCCGTGATACGACGCGGCAAAATCTTTCCGCGCTCTGTCGTAAACCGCCGTAAGCCGTCTGGATCCTTATAACTGATAGCTGCCTTGTTCG
>JAFUFE010000187.1 GCA_017470085.1 Treponema sp. | reverse complement strand
GGATGCGCATGATTAAAGACGACTACGAAATCGCGTGTACGAAAGAAGCCGCCCGCATCGGTGACCTGATTATCGACAGCCTTGAATCGCACATAGCCGCAGGAACCGTAAAAACGGAAACCGACATCGCGCTTTTGATAGAACGCGAGTGCCGCGCCCACGGATGCGAAAAAACAGGATTTGACACGCTTGCGGCATGACCGAAGCGAAGTTGGGGCATCCACTGTTTCCCAAATTATACTGACGGCGTGTGGCCGGGCGACGGTTTAAACATCCTCGACTTTGGCGTTGTGTACCGCGGCTACACGAGCGACACAACGGTGACGGTCGTAAAAGGAACACAGACAGCGCTCCAAAAAAAGATAGTAACGCTCGTGCAGGCAGCGTACGATGCCTGTCTGCCGCTCTACCGTGCGGGAGGCGCCGTCCGCGACGCCGGTGCACAAGCGGAAGCTATATTCGCCGCGGCAAAGATGAAAATGCCACACACGCTCGGCCACGGCATCGGGCTTGAGATTCATGAATACCCGCGGGTCAGCACAAAGATGGCGCCGGACGTCGTATTCGAGCCGGGGATGATAGTGACGCTTGAGCCCGGCCTCTACGACGCTCAGGCGGGCGGGTGCCGCCTCGAGAATGACATCCTCATTACAGACGCCGGCAACGAAGTGATATCTCATTCGCGTATCATATACGTGGACTGATTGTTTTGCGCGTGTGCACGTGCCCGCATTCGTATTCGGGAGTGAATTGTATAAATAGTTTTTTGGAGCGTGTTGTTCGGTAAGCCGTGCCGTCGGGGTTCGCTCGTCGCTCATTCCCGCTCGCCGTCGGCGGCGGGAACGGTGCCCCTCTGGCGCGGGCTGTGTCGTGGTTGCCGGTATCGCGTGGTATCGGCAACGGTCATAGGCAGTGCCGGTGTGCCGGCGGGCGTCCGGCCGTACCGTGAGAACAGTTGTGCGGTCTTTAAGGAGGAGTGTGCGTTGTTCGGTACGGCCGGACGGCGGCGCAGAAAATATGGGAAAGATACTGTTGGGTGGGCAGCGCCGCGCCCCGTCAACGCTGTGGCGGGTGCTGCAAACGGCGCGCCCGTATCTGTGGCGCATCGTTTTGGGACTGGTGCTCGCGGCAGCGGTTGTCATCACCACGCTTTTTATTCCCGTTCTCTCCGGGCGCGCCGTTGACACGATTGTCGGGCGCGGCGCGGTAGACTTTCCGCAGCTTATCGCAGTGCTCGTCCAAATTATTGCATCGCTTGCAGTGACGGCGCTCTCTCAATGGCTTATGACAGCGTTGACCACGAGCGCCGCCTATCACATCGTGCGCGACATCCGTATCGCTGCGTTTTCAAAACTCCAGCGGCTTCCCATACAGTACATCGACTCGCACGGACACGGAGACATCGTCAGCCGCATCATCACCGACGCTGATCAACTCTCCGAAGGACTTATAGTCGGATGTACGCAGCTTTTTACCGGCGCACTGACCATAGGATTAACGCTCGTATTTATGGTGCGCCTTAATCTGTTCATCACATTCATCGTCATGGGGGTCACGCCGCTTTCTTTTTGTGCAGCAGCGTTCATCGCCAAAAAAAGCTATACGCATTTTAGAAATCAATCGGTGCGGCGCGGAGAGTTGACGGCATTCGTTCAAGAGATGATGACTGGTATCTCCTGTGTAGACGCGTTCGGTATGCAGAACACTGTGTGCAAAAAATTTGCCGCACGGGATGAAGCGCTCCGTACAGCGAGTTTTTCTGCGGTATTTTTTTCGTCGATTACCAATCCTGCGACGCGCTTTGTCAACGCGCTCATGTATGCCGGCGTCGGGATGTTTGGTGCGCTCTCTGTTGTGGCGGGAAATCTTTCTGTCGGGCAGCTGACATCGTTTTTAGGATATGCGTCACAGTATACAAAACCATTCAATGAAATTTCAGGTGTAGTTACCGAACTTCAGAACTCACTCGCCTGTGCGCGCCGCCTGTTTGAACTGCTCGATGAAAGCGAGATCGTTCCTGACGTATTCCCTGCTGGTGCGACGGTGCAATATGCCGGCGATGCAGTGATACAGGATACCGGTGACGCGCCACTACGTGGTGCTCTCGTTTCTGCTCCCATTACCGTGCCAAATGGTGCGGTAGTGTTTTCGGATGTCGACTTTTCATATGTACCTGCGCGGCCATTTATTGAGCGGCTGTCGTTTACGGCGCATCCCGGAGAGCATATCGCCATAGTCGGACCGACCGGCTGCGGAAAAACGACGCTCATCAATTTACTTTTGCGTTTTTACGAAGTGAACGCGGGGAATATCACCATCGGCGGGAAAGACATCCGCTCCATGCGCTACGCCGAACTGCGCGCTGCATACGGTATGGTTCTCCAGGAAACGTGGTTGAAACACGCAACGGTAAAAGAAAATATCAGATTCGGAAAACCGGATGCGACGGATGAAGATGTTGAGCGGGCAGCGCGCGAATCATTTGCGGAACAGTTTATCTGCCGCCTTCCACACGGCTACGATACAGTTGTGGGCGATGGGGGAAACGCGCTTTCTGAAGGGCAGAAACAGCTGTTATGCATTGCGCGCGTTATGCTTGCTCCGCCGCCCATGCTCGTTCTGGATGAAGCCACCGCTTCAATCGATACGCGGACGGAGTTGTGCATCCAGCGCGCCTTCGATAAACTCATGGAGGGGCGTACCAGTTTTGTGGTGGCGCACCGGCTTTCAACCATTCGGACGGCAGACATGATTCTCGTGATGAAAGAGGGGAGCATCATTGAATCCGGAACGCATGAGGCACTGCTCGCCCGCGGCGGATTTTACAGTACACTGTACAACAGTCAGTTTGAGCCTACCGCGTAGGACGAAAGATTGACTGTCCGTTAAAGTTCACGTAAAACGGCGCTGGCGGAGTCAGAGAGCGCTTTGCGTAAATCTTTGTCGGTCAAGCTCTCGGTAAGGTTGGCCAAATTGGTCAGTACCTTCTTTGCATCCGTTCGGATGTCGCTGTCAGATCCGGAAAACGTGTACTGCCGAATTTCTGCAAGTGTCCGCAGCGCGTCCACGGTGGTCAGTAGCCCCGGCTTACCGGACAGCCGTGCGATAATGTAGTCGAGCTGCATGCGCGTCTGACTGTGCAAAAATTCTTCCCGCTCCTTGGCCGGTAGAAATTCGGCAAGTTGCCGAAATTTGACGAACAGCGAAAGCAGATGAGAAAAATGCGCGACATCTTCTTTATTTTTTAGCATCGTGACAACGTCTGGAAGCAGTGCGAGCGCGTTCTGGAAACTTTCTTCAGCGTGTTGACTTATCTCGTCATCGTGTGCGGTTTCATCTGTTTCTAGTTCCAATTCGACTTCTTCATATGATGGTGTCGCGCTGTCTACATTGTGCCGCGGCGTGCCGCCGGACGGTGCGGTTTCCGGCAGATTGAACGGTATTTTTTCTGGGCGTTCGTTTTCCGGTATCGGTGGCATCGGCTCTTCAAAAAATGCATTGTCAGTAGTCGGTTCCATACGCATACGCTCCTTCATCTGTTGGGCGGTCTTTTCTGCTTCGGCGGCGGCACGAGCAGCGCGCGTGGCAGCTCTCTGTATATTTTGTGCGCTTTGTGCCGTGTCCGTCAAGAACTGCGCTGCTTGCTGTTCAAGCGACGGCATGACGGTACTGAACGGCTGCTGATTCTCTTGTTGTGGCAAACCGACCGGTTCGGCTGCGGGCTGCACGATGTCCGGTGCGCTTGCTGAAACGTGTGCTGGGCGCGTACGAGCTGCGGGCTGCACCTTTTGTTCCGGCTCCGGCATACTGTCATCACTGTCCGATACAGTCCATGCGTGCGGCAGTGAATCGGCGGTTTCCGGCATTGAGATGTCTTCTTCGGAAAAAACAGGTTCACTGGAAACAGTATCATTGCCCGAAAGCCCATCAAACGGCTCTGATTCGGGCATCAGATGGTCAAACGTGTCGCGCATGTCGTCGTATTCTGCTTCCGACTCATCGGCAGCGTCCGCTCTGTCAATCGGAATGTCGTCCGGCTCTGGTTCAATGAGTTCGTCTTCCAGAACAGCGTCAAGGGCAAGCGGATCTTCGTACACACCGGGTACATCTGCCGCATCTTGTGTATCGGGGAGCAGTTCCGTTTCATCGATGAGTTCAGGCGGCGGCGTGTCGTCCGCGTCGGACATATCGGTTTCATCGGTGGTGGTGTCCGCTGTGTCCTCCTGAACTGGCGGTAGGGCAACACTCGGGTCATTCAACACGGCATTGAGTCGGTGCACCGACGTGCGGGCAAGCGCGTTTTCCGCGTCATACGACAGCGCCCGTTGAAATGCATCGAGTGCACCGACATAATCGCTCTGCGATTCTTGGATCTGTCCCAGCAAAGCGTGTGCTTCTGTGTCAGTGGCGTGCCGAGTCAAATAACGCTTCGCCATGGTTTCCGCTTTTTTAAGCAGCCCCAGCTGTTTGTAGCGGTGTGCGGCGTTCTTTAGGTAGGTGTCGTATTCAGGATCAATCGAATTGATTTTTCTAAAACACCAATCCGACGATTTTTCATCCCGCTTACAGATGTAGTATTGTCCGAACAAATCCAACACCTGTACATCGGTTTTACTCGCGGCGTATAGCTTTTTGATTTTGCTGAGCGCTTCTTCAAGTCGGTCAGTAGAGAGCAGTATAGATGCGTGCTGTTTTTCGATTTCTCGGTTGCCGGGAGCAACAGTCTCTGCGCGCGTGATGGTTTGAATCGCTTCGTTCCGCCTGTCGAGTTGTTCGTATGCATGCGCCAGCCGGGAGAGCGCGTCAGGATTTTCATCGATTGTGTCACGAATTTCTTCGTACAGCTTGAGCGCTTCCTCGTAATTGTATTGCTCCAGAAAAATATCGCCGAGTGTCTTTTTATACAGCGGTTCATCGGGATTGATCGCTATGGATTTTTTCATGAGCACTGCTGCTTCATGCGTCTGTTTATTACTCATCAAGAGCTGTACGTAATCGGTGATTGGTTCCGCCCAGCCGGGGCGCATGCAAATAGCTGTCTGATACGACGCCGTCGCTTTGTCGTAATCCTGTATGTCGGCATACGCGTGCGCCAGATTCAAATGCAAGATTGGATGGTTGGGGTCTATCTGTAAACCGCGTTTGTACGTGTTGATTGCCTTGGTGTAATCTTTGTCGAGCGCGTAGATAACGCCGAGATGATTGAATGCAAGCACGTCGTTCGGATTTGCCGTGATGACTTTTTCAAAACATTCGATTGCTTTGTTGTAATCGCCTAAATCTTTGTACGTAAAACCCAACGTATAGTCAATCTGCAAATCGTCAATCCCGTTCGCGCGCGCTTTTTGCAGAATCGCTATCGATTTGTCGTATTCTTTTAACCGCCGGTAAATTGCACCGATACTGATGAGCGCCTTGATATTGTCAGGAGCAGCGAAAATAATCTGTTCAAAAACCGCGAGCGCTTCACGGTCATCGCCTTTGCGCACATAGACGTCGCCGAGCGCTGCTAAATAGTGGATGTTCTGCGGATGTGTCGTCAGGAGTTCTTTATAGAGCCGTATGGCGACTGCGTAATCACGGAAAAGAACCGCACTTCGTGCCTGCTTTATAATCAAAGATGTCTCATTCTGTGGCACAATGTCTCCTTACAAAAATCCTCCGGATATCACCGCACAGGATATACTGATTCAGCCTTCCGAACTGAACGTTATCAGCGGCGCTACTGCGTCCGCCGTTTTTCTGTACTTTGCTGATTTCAATTATTGTATTGTCTCTGTATTTTTTACTAAACGGTTTTTACTGTATGCCCGGACGCGCGTATACTTCTCGGGAAAGTGTTCCAATCAATCGATCGTCGTTATTCGTCCACGCTGCAATGGAAAAATAGTAGATCTGATTGTTCTCTAATCCCGTAATCGTGACGGTTGTCCGATTGCCGACGTCTATCGGAGACGCACCTTGTGCCGCTCGCCGTCCCAGATATTCGCCTGGACGGGTTCCGTAGTAGACGTAGTAGCCATCTGCCGTTTCATCGACGGAGCGGCTCCAGCGCAACGTTACTGAACCGTTGCCTGCGGTTGCCTGAATCGTAAACGGCGGCAATGGTATATCCGGCGGCATGTATTCAAGCCGCAGTTCTGTGATTGAAGGAGCGCTGTTACCCGCGCCGTCAGGATACAGATCCGCCGCGATTTGGAAATAGCGCCCCTGTATGCCGGTAATGGCGTTTCCGCTCGTAATCGGCTGCCACGCGGGTTCTGTTTCCGTCCAGTTGAAGTAGGTGTCTCCGCCGCGCGCAAAAAGCCGTACCGCCGTCTGTTCGGGAACGTTCATAATGGCGGTGACACTGGTGAGCCGAGCCCCCACCGTAGTGAGCAGTGGCGCTGTTTCAATACGCCCGCCACTGCCACGGTATTTCGTTGGGCGGAGCGCCGGAGCTGCATCTTTCGTGTGGGCATCGTCAATCGTGTACGGTCGGCGCACCACCGCAAAATCGTCAATGCGTCCAAGGTACGACGGACACAGTGTAACGACAGACGGCGCGCCGAAATACGGATTGTAAACGCCGCCACGACCGTGGCCGGTCGCCGTAATGTGTTCCAGCGCTTCTATGATACCATTTACCCGGTATTCAAGCAAGCCGGTTTCTTCGTCAAAACTTAAAACGTGGAAGCTCCACTGCTCTGGGATGAGTGGCGCGCTGCCGGTTATGCGGATGTCGCCGTTATCACCCGGTGCGCCGTTGAAGATATTGTAGAACGTCCACTGCAGCTTGCCACCGGCGAATGCAGCGTTCACCTGCTGGTAGTCGATACCGTCAGCACGTGAAATCGAGGAGCGCCAGTTAAGGATGACTTCATTGCCCGATGCGGTTGCCGGCGCAATCCAGAACGAAATGGTAAACGAGCCGACGGGACCTGCCGTGCCGAACAGCGAACCAGTTCTTCCGCTCAACACCATGCCGCCGGTGCCGCGGCTGAACGCTGCGCCGTTTCCCCTGATTGCCTGTGGCGTGCGGCGCAGCGTGTTTGATTGTACCATATAATTGCCGGTTTTGTCGGAGAATGATTCCCCGTCGAAGTCGAGCAGCAAATCGGTGAGCGCGTCTACGGTCTGGCCGTCCGTGGCGAGCGTAATCGCTGTGTAGCCGAATCGCCCAGTTGTCTCTGCAACGCCGTTCCGCGCTGCAAGCTGCTCCCAGCCGTCTTTCCCACCGATGGTCAGTGTGTCTGCTGTAAGCGGTGCGGCATCCGCAATCAGCATAAAAAACGCCGTTACTACTAGACACACTGGAGCGAAAAACCGTACCTTATTGTTGGAGTACATCATTTATCGTATGAACGCATCACCTGCAGTCCGAGAACAACTACACCAAACCGCACTCCGCGCCCCCTCCTCAAGCGGCGTCTACCTGTGGCGCAACGAACAGGACGCCGTCATCTATGTGGGAAAAGCCAAAAATCTCAAAAATCGGCTTTCCTCGTATTTTTCCGGAACCAAGGACGTCAAGACACGGCTGCTTGTTTCCCGGGCACACACTATAGAATATATCACGACGGCGAACGAATATGAAGCATTTTTGCTCGAAAATACACTCATAAAAAAATATTCACCGCGCTATAATATAAACCTCAAAGATGGAAAATCGTATCCAGTTTTGCGCATCACGAACGAACCGTTTCCGCGCCTTTTTAAAACGCGCCATATGTTGAATGACGGTTCCACCTATTTCGGGCCGTTTCCAGACGTCGGTGCGCTCGATACGTTCATCGATGCGCTCTATCGCCTCTATCCGCTCCGCCACTGTCGAACGCTCAAAAAACGCGATACACCGAGCATGTATTATCACATGGGCTGGTGCGGTGCGCCCTGCTGCGGAAAAATCAGCAGAGACGTGTATAATCAGTACATCGGAGAAATCAAACGGCTTCTTGAGGGAAAAGGCGAGGAAACGATGGCAAAACTCACCGCCGAGATGCAGGCGGCGGCGGCTGATTTGAACTTTGAGAAAGCGGCTCGCCTCCGCGACGGTATCGCAGCACTCCGCGTTATGCAGAATCAAAACGCCGTGGTCGGCTTTGATTCAGAAGACCGCGACTACATTGCCCACTGGCGCGAAGGAGAGCTCGTCAGCGTGACCGTCCTCAAAGTGCGGGACGGAAAACTCACTGTGCGCGACAATTTTCGCCTTATCAGCTTGAACGAAGACGCGGAACTGCTCGACGAGTTTTTGACCGCCTACTACACCGAGGCGGCGGACGTACCACCGTGCATCTACGTGCCTGATGCAGCAGTCGGGGGAAGTCTCCCCCCCGCTCCAGCCGCGCCGGCGCGTCTTCCGCTTCCCCCACAGCGGGGGACACCCCCGCAACGCCCCCGCAGTGCGGCTCCCAAAGATGACGGCCGGGCGTTTTTACCGCCACATGAACTCGAACGCTGGTTCCGTGAGGCGCTCGGCGCGGATACGCGCGTAACGCCTGTTACCGGCAGCATAGAAAACGCGCGTCGCCACATCGCTTCAATAAATATGGCGCTGCACAATGCACATGAAGACATCATACGGCGCCTCCGCGAGCGCGGTGACCTGCCGGCGCTTGAAGAGCTTAAAACGCTGCTCAAGCTGCCGCACTTGCCTGTCCGCATTGAAGGATTCGATATTGCGCACATCGGCGGTAAATTCCCGGTGGCGAGCCTTATCAGTTTTTACAACGGAAATCCCGATCGCAAAAATTACCGGTATTTCCGATTAAAGACCACCGATGGCATCATCGACGATTTTGCGTCTTTGCGCGAAGCGGTGAGCCGTCGCTACACGCGGCTCCTCAATGAACAGTCCGATTTGCCCGATCTGCTTTTGATAGACGGCGGTATCGGGCAGGTGAACGCCGTGGCGGGCGTTCTTTCGGCGCTGCACCTTGACATCCCGATTGCGGGGCTCGCAAAGCGCGATGAAGAAATTTATCGGCCGGGAGACAGTACGCCTGTCCGGCTTCCTCGGCGGAGTGACGCCTTGCGTCTTCTGCAGCGCGTTCGTGACGAAACGCACCGTTTTGCCACGAGCCGAAATCAGGCGCTCCGTACAAAAGAAAATACGGTCAGCATCTTTCGCGATCTACCGGGCGTCGGCGAAGCGCGCGCGCGTACTTTAATAAAACGGTTCAGCACGCTGGAGAACCTTACCGCAGCATCGGCAGAAACACTTGCTGCCGTTTTGCGTGTTGACCTTGTGGCTGCAGACCAGCTGCTTTCCGCCGCGCGCGCTCTCTGTGTACAGCAGGAACAGGCACAAGCTGCAGCCCGGCACGAGTTGGGCACGGTTTCCACCACCAAGCAAAAGGCTGCTGAACGGCAGTATGTGGCGGATCTGGCAGAGCGCGCGCTCGCTGTTGCAGATAATCCTCCCGACTACACTGCGGCACCCGAACACTGACGGTACGGCTTTTTGCGTATGTCTGTGCTGCCGTATTCAGGCAAGCAGGTGGAGCATGTGCCGTATCAGTCTGCACGCTGTGTCGCAGTGAATGTACTGGCTGCATTGGGCAGCAAACTGTTTTGGTCACATGCATCGGACAGCTGCTGTACCGGCCATTGGATGTGTGGTGTGGTCAGGCGGCATACAGCCAGGTGAGCTCGTGTTTGTTGTAATTCAGGTGTACTACGCGGCTTCCGGGAATCGCTGCAAACGCTGCGATGAGCGCCCAGTCGGTTTTTCCGTGTAGCTTGATGGTGCATATCATGTTTTTGGCTAACCCGCTCTGGAGCCACCGCTGTATCCACCGGTAGAGCCGTTCCGGATAGCAGATAACATCGCTGCACACCCAGTCACAGCTGCCAACGGCTTCCGGCGGAATCGTAAATGCGTCATGTGCTTGAAACGTCACGCGCGGATGCCGCATGAGCGCTGGCGTCAGTTCCGTGCGGTCAACAGCGTACACGGTGCATCCGAGCTGTATCAGCGCCCACGTCCAGCCACCCGGTGCGGCTCCTCCGTCAAAGCAGTGGGCGCCCGCTGCCGGAACAGCAGCGTCGAGCAGCACTTCCGCCATAGTCAGCGCTTCCCACAGTTTAAGATACGCGCGGCTCGGCGGATTGTCGTGATTTTCGGCAAAGGCAATCGCTCCGGCCGGCAGAAAACTAGTGGTTTCAGCGGACGCTACAATCGTGTGCTCGTCGATGAGCGTGTACAGTCCCATCGGTGTGCGAGGAACGGTCGTTGGAAACCGGCGCGGCTTTCCGTTAATGAACGGTAATTTTTCCTGTATGAGTGCCGCCCGGCGGAACAGCTGATATTGGTATGGCGCCCAGTTCCGCTGCATCGATTTTAACGCAGTCGCCGCATCAGTGATTGAATCAAAGTGGAGCAAAAACGGTGTAGTGAGCGCCGTCTGGCACCAGTAGGGAAGCGACCGGTGCTGCGCCGTGTTGTCTGCCAGCGGCAAAACAGCGTCAGGCAGGTAGCGGAGCAAGCCGTAGCGGTGTTCTGCAGCGCACGGGAAGCCGGAAAAACGTGCGGCGAGTTCTTCGTCTAAAGGCGCTTCTCCGCGGGGAAACGCTAAGAGCGCGATTCCCGGAACAGGTTCTATACAAAATGACATACAGAGCCGACAATTTGACTTTCCTGTGGGAGCGCCGCGTGCATTAAACAGCCGATGTATTCAGTAAAGCGCGTATAGTCGTGTGACGGCAAGATGGAAAAGCCGATGTCCGTTACACCGCCGTCTTGTTTTGACCACTGCGGGTGGCAGAGCAGTTCCAATTTTTCGTCTCTCTGTGATGACGGCTGGATGATGAGCGGATAATCATTGTCAAAATCTACGGTAACTGACAGCGGAAAATGGACTTTGCAGCCGTGGAGACTGACGTCATCGAGAACGCCCGGCAACGGACACAGATCTGGCGCAAACGCCCTGCCGAAATCCGAGAATCGTTCTGACTTACGCTCCGTAAACGCGTCCATAATCAATAAGTATGTGCGTTTTTCGCCGTTCCGTCAAGCCACCGGAAACACCTATCGACAACCAGCGAAAAAGTGGACAACCAGTGCTTATATATCCGAAGCGTGCTGCCCGACAGTTCGTAGGGATGATACGTCTGCCTACCAGCAGTACGGGGGCTCGCGTTCAATGTTCCATTGAATCCACGGTGACCGTAACTTTTGTGTTGTATTTTCTGACGGAGAGCACCGTTTCTGGCGCAAACAAAAAGTCGACGACCACGTTGTGCGGTACAAAGACAGCATCGCTATCAGCCATATGCTGTTGACTTGCGATGTACGGCGAAAGCACTGTGCTGCCGGCTAGAGCTGCGTGGGGTGCTGGCGATATCTGTGCGGCCACGTCAGTAACGGGCAGTGGGTATATTGTTTTGCCGGCTGCGACTTTTTTATCCGCTGTGCCGGCTTGTACCTTCTGCGCGGTTGCTTCCGGGTCATGCCACCACCACGGATTGTAGCCCGGTTGTGCCATCTGCTCGGTACGCACGGCTTCAACGAGTTTGTTCCAGTTGAACCGCAGAAAGTTTTCGCCGGACATCCGGGCACTCACATATGCCACCTGCGCAGCCCAGCCGTCTTCCCACGTTATGGTAGGATGGAATGGCGGAATACAGCCGGCGGGCTTAAAAAATGGGTACGGCTTTTCTCCGTGTTTCGTAATCGGTTGAGCGACGAGTGGGCAGGGAAAATTTCTCCCGGTGGAAAATGAAATGCTCCGCGTCTCTGCGCTCACCGTCTGTGTCTGAAACGATACGCCGTCGTAATAGGAAATCTCCCAGCAAATGAGCGGGGGATATGCTGCTTGCGCGTCGTTTTCCGGTGGCCACTGCGGCAATGCGTACGTCATCGTATCCATGAACGGGTCTGTGCAGCTATACAGTATACTCGCGGTACAGATGATGGCTCCCATGCACACTGCGCGTATGCTGCGGCGGAGCTGGCAGAAATGGGCGCCCTTCGCTCGCTTCTGGGTACAGAGAGAAGTTTCCATACCTTATGTATAGTGAAAAAAAAGAACAAAACGGAAACGGTCTCCGTGACAAAATCATGCACAATAAAACAAGGTATTTTTTTGGAGCTCGGCGATTGCAGCGTCGCATTTTTGCCACGCGTTAAAAAATATTGCCGTCGATAAAAAATATATGAGCGATGTCAGTGCCGTTGTATGCTGCGCTGACTTTTTTTGTTTTTTTTTGTATAATCGTGCAAATGGCATTTGTAAACACTATTTTCGACAGCAATTTTATACAGTACGCAAGCTATGTCATCCGCGACCGTGCGATTCCGGAGCTGGAAGACGGATTAAAACCGGTACAGCGGCGGATTCTACACACACTGCTCGAAGTCGATGACGGCAAATATCATAAAGTGGCAAACGTCGTTGGGCAGTGCATGAAGTATCATCCGCACGGAGATGCGTCTATCTATACCGCGCTCGTCAATCTGGCGAACAAAGAGCTGTTCATCGACAAGCAAGGAAATTTTGGCAACCTGTACACCGGGGACTCGGCCTCCGCGTCGCGGTATATTGAATGCCGCCTGCGCCCGATTGCGCGTGATGTGCTGTATAACCCAAAAATTACTGAGTACGTGCCGAGTTACGATGGGCGCAGTAAAGAGCCAGTGGCATTTCGCGCAAAACTGCCGCTCGTGCTCATGCTCGGTGCGGAAGGAATCGCTGTTGGCATGAGCACAAAAATTCTGCCGCACAATGTCCATGAAGTGATTGAGGCAGAACGCAGATGTCTCCGCGGAGAAACGTTTACGCTCTATCCTGATTTTCCAACTGGCGGCCTCATCGACGTGACTGATTACAGAGATGGGCTCGGGAAAATTGTGACGCGCGCCAAGATGGACACGAGCGACGAGAAAAAAATCACTATAACAGAATTGCCGTTCGGTTCGACGACAGAAACGATTATGGATTCAATCGAAAAAGCGGCAAAAAACAACAAAGTAAAAATTGCATCCATCAATGACTACACGTCCGATCAGGTAAACATCGAAATAAAACTCCCCCGGGGGGTATATTCGAATGAGGTTGTCGACGCACTCTACGCGTTTACCGAATGTGAGCAGACTGTCTACTGTAATCTGCTCGTTATCAAAAACAACATGCCCGTGGCGCTCACGGTAACCGATGTTATAAAATATCACGCTAAGCAGCTGGTGAGCGTGCTCAAAGATGAACTGCTGCTCGAACAGAAAGAACAGATAGAAAAGCTCCACCTACGCACGATTGAGCGCATCTTTGTTGAGGAGCGCATCTACAAGCGCATCGAGCAGATGAAGACGCAGGACGGCGTGGTGAAGGCAGTCAAAGATGGATTCGTACCGTTCAAAAAAGAACTGATCCGTGCGCTCACCGATGAAGACATTGACCACTTGCTTAAAATTCCAATTCGCCGTATTTCGTTGTACGACATACAGAAAAACCGGCAGGAAGTTGCGGCGATAAACGAGCGGCTCAAAGAAATCGCCAAACTCCTTAAAAATCTGACGAAGTATGCTATCAGCTGGCTCGATACCATAGAAGCAAAACTTGACGGAGCCGCGACCGAGCGACGTACTGCGATTACGAATATCGAAACGGTAGCGGCCAAGGATATTGTCAAGCGCGACATTCCGCTGCGATACGATGCGCAGAACGGTTACCTCGGTACGGGCGTGTCCGGCGGTACGGAACAGCTCCGCGTAACGCCATATGATCGCGTGCTGTTTGTGCGGCGTGCCGGCATCTTCACCGTGACTGAATCGCCAGAAAAAGTATTCGTCGGCCCCGGTATGTTTTGGTGCGGGCTTGCCGACAAAGAAAGTCTGTCTGCTGTGCTGTTCACCGTCATCTATCGCGACCCTGAAACGAAATATCTTTTTGTCAAACGATGCCGTGTCACCGGCTACATCATGAATCGCGATTATTTTTTTGCGCCTGATGGCAAAGAAGTGTTCCATGTTGATACACGGAAAAATTTTTCGTTTACCGTACATTACGAAAAAACAGGGCGCATCAAAAAACTCGACGAGACATTTAAAGCGAATGCTTTTCCTGAAAAAGGATTCAAAGCACAGGGTGCGCGCGTTGCGCCAAAGGCGGTTACATCGATCGATGTGGAGCCATCCGCATAAATAAATAGCTGGGATGCGGACGGGCTGTTTTTTATAGCCGTGTGCGGGACAGAGAAATGAAGGAGTCGGTGTTTTGACGCAATCGATGCCGGAGCCGGATGCAACAGGTTGTGGTGCGGCAGCTGCGTGCGACGTGCGAGTAGCGCTATAG
>JAFUFE010000186.1 GCA_017470085.1 Treponema sp. | reverse complement strand
TGCCGCGCTTGTGGGGCGCACCCGGTGCTGCTATAGCCGTAGAACAGGTGGTGTAGAGTGTATCATCTGTGATGCGTAGCTGCCCGCGCATTTCTCCGCTTCTTGCTCTCCACCCCATAACCTCGAATATACATCGTATAGTATAAATTAATAAAAATTATTAATTTATACAAAAATTTTATCATTTCGATTCTATCATCCGTTTATTTACGAGTTATAGTTAATTTAGTTCTACGCCATAGTGTAAGCAACAGGTGGTACTACGAACGATAATTTTTCCTTAAATTTTAGGAGGTAAGAATGAAGGGTATTACTGTCCGGAGCGAAATAAAGCCGCTCAAAAAAGTATTACTTCATCGTCCTGGCAGAGAGCTTTTAAACTTGGTGCCAGATCGTCTTGGTGAGTTGTTGTTTGACGACATTCCGTTTCTGAAAGTTGCGCAGGAAGAACACGACGCCTTCGCAAAAATATTGCAAGATAACGGCGTTGAAGTTGTCTATTTGGAAGATTTGATGACAGAAGTTTTGCAGTCGCACGCAGAATTGATAGATCAGTTTCTGTATCAGTGGCTTACGGAAGGCAATATTAAAACAAAAAAATGGCAGGAAAAATTGCACGACTATTTGCTCAAAAATTATAACGGCAAAGATTTGGTTTTAAAAACGATGGAAGGCATCACTTTAAAAGAAATGGGCGATGTTGCAACGTATTCATTGGAGGATATGTTGGCATCTCCTGATGATTTGATTGTTGACCCGATGCCGAACTTGTATTTTACACGCGACCCGTTTGCATCTGTCGGTACGGGCGTATTTATTCATAAGATGCGCTTTCCCACGCGGTGTCGTGAAACGATTTATTCTGAATATATTTTCAAATATCATCCTGACTACAAAGATGTGCCGCTCTACTACGAGCGGAACGGTCATGCGAACATCGAAGGCGGCGACGTTTTGAATTTGACGGAAGACACGCTCGCCATCGGCATTTCGCAGCGCACGTCTCCCGATGCGATTGAGGCGGTTGCGCGAAATCTGTTCAAAAATCCCGACGCAAAAATCCGTACCATTCTTGCGTTCGATATTCCTGTATCTCGCGCATTCATGCACTTGGATACGGTTTTCACGCAGATCGATGTGGATAAATACACAATCCATCCTGCAATCATCGGACCGCTTGTTGTCTATGAAATTACGCCGGGAGCAAGTGATCCGACTGATTTGCGCATTAAGCGCATTGATGATTCTGATTTGAAATCGATTCTCGAAAAATATACGCACGTCAGCAAAGTCAAGCTTATTCCGTGCGGCGGCGACGATTTGATTGCGTCTGCGCGTGAGCAGTGGAACGACGGTTCCAATACGCTCTGCATTGCACCGGGCACTATCGTTGTCTATGAGCGCAATGATGTGACGAACAAAGTGCTGCGTGATGCGGGAATCAAAGTGCTTGAAATGCCGTCGGCAGAGCTTTCGCGCGGTCGTGGCGGTCCGCGCTGCATGAGCATGCCGCTCATCCGCGCAGAAAAGTAAGCGCAGCGCGCTGGGCAGCGGTACCGCTTTTCATGCATGCGAGAAATGTAGCAGAGCGCTGAAGATAAAACAAAACGCACATCGCCGGATAGATTCAGTTCGGCGGTGTGTGTTCGTTTGCGTTGCATTGTGCAGGCGTGCGGTATGGCTGCCAGTTATAGAAGAGACATAACAATAGTTTTTTAGTTTGCGTTGCAAACTGGTTATATCACTGTGCCGATTTCACTGCGATGTGGACGGCAATAAAAAATCACGGGGAATTTTGTATGGCACCGTCTGTGTGAAGCGGGAAAGGCGTTCCCAACAGGCGTACAGCAAGCTGCCGGCAGGCGTTTACTTGTGTTTTTTTATGAAAGGGGAAGAAGACGATGGGAATTAACATTCGTGGAAGAAGCTTCTTGACGCTCTTGGATTTTACGCCGGAAGAGATCAACTATCTGCTTGATCTTTCTATGGAATTCAAGAAGATGAAGGCGAATGGGGTAGACCACAGCTACCTCAAAGGAAAGCAGGTTGTCTTGCTGTTTGAAAAGACATCGACGAGAACGCGCTGTGCATTTGAGGTGGGCGCGCGTGACCTCGGCATGGGCGTTACGTTCTTGGATTCCGCTTCGTCGCAGATGGGAAAGAAAGAGTCGCTTGAAGACACCGCCAAAGTTTTGGGGCGCATGTACGACGGCATTGAGTACCGCGGTTTCAAGCAATCTGTTGTTGAAGACTTGGCAAAATATTCTGGCGTTCCCGTGTGGAACGGTTTGACGGACGATTTCCATCCGACGCAAATGCTTGCAGATATTATGACCGCCCGCGAAGAGTTCGGCGACATGCGCGGCCGCAAGCTGACGTTCTTTGGAGACGCGCGCAACAACGTGGCAAACTCGCTCATGGTTGTCTCTGCAAAGCTCGGCATGCATTTCTGTGCGTGCGGACCAAAAGAGCTCATGCCAAAGCAGTCGCTTATAGACACGTGCACGGCAATCGCAAAAGAAACGGGCGCACAGCTTGATTTTACTGACGACCCGAAAGTAGGCGCAAAAGACTGCGATGTGCTGTACACAGACATCTGGCTGTCTATGGGTGAAGCTGCTGAATTGTGGGAACAGCGGATTAAGCTGCTCAAGCCGTATCAGGTAAACAAAGAGCTCATGGCGTTGGCAAAACCGACGGCAATATTTGAGCACTGTCTGCCGTCATTCCATGACCGCAATACGACTGTTGGCGAAGACATCTATCAAAAATACGGGCTTGAAGCGATGGAAGTGACCGACGATGTATTCTTGGGCACGCAGGCGCGGCAATTCCAGGAGGCAGAGAACCGCATGCATACGATTAAAGCAGTCATGTATGCGACTCTGAAATAGCCGTATGTCGGAAAGAATTGTAGTCGCCCTTGGGGGCAATGCGCTGGGAAACACGCCTGAAGAGCAGCTGAAGTTGGTGCAGCAGACTGCGCGGACGCTTGTCGATTTGTCTGAAGCGGGATATCAGGTCGTTGTCGGACACGGAAACGGTCCGCAGGTCGGCATGATAAATCTTGCTATGGAATTCTCTGCGAACAACGGCGGCAAAACGCCGTTCATGCCGTTTCCGGAATGCGGAGCGATGTCGCAAGGGTACATCGGTTAACATCTGCAGCAGGCGATTCAAGCCGAGCTGCAAAAGCGGCACAACGACAAGCTGTGCGCAACGGTCGTGACGCAGGTTGTTGTAGATAAAAATGATCCCGGCTTCCAAAAGCCCACAAAGCCTGTCGGAAGTTTTTACAGTAAAGAAGATGCCGACGCGATTGCGCGGGAAAAAGGCTTTACATTTGTGGAAGATTCTGGTCGCGGGTACCGGCGCGTTGTTCCGTCTCCGCTTCCAAAACGTATCGTCGAGCTTTCGGTTGTAGAGCAGCTCGTTGCATCTGGCGTCATCGTCATCACTGTTGGCGGTGGCGGCATTCCAGTCATTGAAACGGCAGACGGGTTGGAAGGTGTGGCTGCCGTCATCGACAAAGACCGTTCAAGCGCGTTGCTTGCGCACGGTGTCCATGCAGACAAGCTCATCATTTTGACGGCGGTAGACCGGGTGTGCATCAATTTTAATACGCCTGATCAGAAAGAAATCGCGTCGATGACGATAAAAGAAGCGGAAGCGTATATTGCAGAAAATCAGTTTGCGCCGGGAAGCATGCTGCCAAAAGTTCAGTCGTGCATTGAATTTGTGAAGAACAATGAGCATGGCGGAACGGCGTTGATTACATCGCTGGCTCGTGCCGCTGATGCGCTCGGCGGTGCGACAGGAACGATAATAACGAAATAATTACAGTAGTTGTATGTAAGGAGGTTTATAGTATGGCTGAGAAGAAAAGAAGAGCGCTCGGTACTTTTGGTATACTGCTCTGTGTTCTTTTAGTTGTGTCAATCGCGTCATGGATTGTTGCTGGGAGAACGTACACTAACAGCGACGGTGAAACGGCAACAGTTATGGGAGCGACATTTCACGATATTCTCATGGCACCGATTGGCGGTTTCCACGATGCGAAAGATGTCATCGGGTTTGTATTTTGTCTTGGCGCATTCCTTGCTTTGGTGAATGCGACTGGCGCGCTTGAGACTGGCATTCACGTATTGGTAAAAAAGATGCGCGGCAACGAGCTCAAGCTTGTGTGGATTTTGATGTTCTTGTTCTCTGTCGGCGGAACGACGTACGGCATGGGAGAAGAAACAGTCGGTTTCTACATTCTGCTCGCTGCAACGATGACTGCCGCCGGCTTTGATCCGATTGTCGGTGCTGTTACCGTGCTGCTCGGTGCCGGCTGTGGCGTTTTAGGCTCCACAATCAACCCGTTTGCCACGGGGGCGGCTGTTGCGGCCGCTGGCGTTCCCGTCAACATGGGCCTTCTGTATGCGCTCGGCGTCATCTTGTGGCTTTCAACGTATTTGATTTCAGTGTTTTTTGTGACGCAGTATGCACGAAAAGTGCAGAAACAAAAAGGCTCTATTTTGACAGCAGAGCAGCTCGCCGTGTGCACGGCTGCATACGGCAAGGCGACAGAGATAGGGCAGGATGAAAAGCTGACCGGCAAACAGAAAGCGGTGCTGTGGCTTTTTGCGCTTACGTTTGTCGTGATGATTTTAGGCTTCATTCCGTGGGAAGATTTGAATGAAAGCATTTTCGGCGCGTTCGGCTTTTCCGCATTTTTGACGGGCAATCCATTCGGCTGGTGGTGGTTTGACGATGCGGCTACGTGGTTCTTGCTGATGGGCATCATCATCGGCTTTGTCGGTCTTGAAGACAAGTCGAAGCTGGTTCCCACAATCATTTCAGGATTTGCGGATATGATAAGCGTCAACATGGTCATCGCGTTGGCGCGCGCGACATCTGTTTTGATGGGTGTCACTGGACTCGGCACCTGGCTCGTTGAAGCATCTGTCACCGCGTTGTCCGCTTCAGGATTGCCGGCTGCAGCGTTTGCTTTCTTGGATTACCTCTTGCACATCGGCTTGAGCTTCCTCGTGCCGTCTTCTTCTGGACTTGCAGCGATTTCCTCTCCAATCGTCTCTCCGATTGTTCACGGTATCGGTTGGTCTGTGGAAACGTCTATTATGATCTGCGTTGCGGCGAACGGGTTTGTCAACCTCTTTACGCCGACATGCGGCTTTATCATGGGCGGTCTTGCGCTCGCGCGTATTCCCTATGCAAGCTACTTGAAATGGGCGGTGAAGCTGCTTGCAATCATCTGCGCTGTTTGCGCTGTCGTGCTGACCGTTGCCATGATGATTTTAAAGTGAGCGCTTGCTTTGCTATAATGGTGCTGGTGGATGACACGCCGGTGCCATTTGCGGTACACTATTCGTAATGAAGTCTCAAAAAATACAATTTGCAACACTCCAGGACGGCTGGGTATCGGAATCTGATCCGGCGATGTCCTGTTTTTTTGATTATGAGGTTATCACAGAGCCGACAAAGGCACTGATACATCAGGCGGCGCGTTTTCTTTACGTAAAGTATGGAAGCGGCACGATCGTCATCGACAGCGTTAAGTATGAATTAAAACCGAATACGCTGCTGTCTATCATGCCGTGGTGCATCAGCGATGTGACTGAAGTGCACGAGCCGCTCCAGCTCATCAAAGTGGTATATGACTATCAATATATAAATACCATTTTGAAAGGAACGTTCAGTCATCGGGAAGACAGCGCAGAATTGCTGTACGCGCTGTCTCAAAAATCGGTGGTGTATCTTGATGCGGTGCAAGCCGAACATATTGATGCTGTGATGAACGGCTTTAAATCGGAGATTGGCATCGCATCGACACGGGTTGTGCCGGTGGACCAGCCGTTCAGCATGCTGTATACGGCGAGTAAGCTTATCGAGCTGATGGTAGTCTTTGTGCGGTACGTGCTATCTCATTCAGATGGAAAAGCGGAAGAGCGTCTACAGGAGAAGAACACTATTCTTACGTACATCTATACCCATTCTTCCGAGCGGTTAACGTTGGAAAGTGTCTCGAAGGCGCTGTTCATTTCAGAGTCGACGCTTGCCAAAAGAATTACCGCGATAACGGGGCAGACGTTCATAAAAATCGTAAACAACATCCGGGTGGAGAAAGCATCGAACTACTTGATCCACACACACATAACGGTTGATGAAATTGCGATTTTGGTTGGCTTTGTTGACGCGTCGCACCTGCATAAACAGTTTGTCGCTCAAATTGGGGTTACGCCAACGCAGTACCGCAAAATTTACAGCAAGACAAATACCTGTTACGGGCACACGGAAAAAAATATTGCGTTCGTTGTGACCGATTACTTACACAAGAATTACAGCACGGAAAAAATGTCGGCAGCAAAAGTGGCGCAAGAGTTCGGCGTGCCGGTGGCGGAGATGAACCGCTCGCTGCTTTTTTATGCAGAAAAGAATTTCGATACGCTTTTGAATTTTATCCGCATCAATAAAGCGTGCGAGCTGTTAGTGTCAACAAACTATGCTATCATCGATGTGGCGGTTGAAGTCGGGTATGCAAACATCAAGACGTTCAATTTGAACTTCTATAAGTTTAGAAAACAGACGCCGTCCAGTTTTAGGAAAAACATTACGCTGCAAAGCGTAGACGGTTCGGAAGCCGCGTTCAAGCACAAAAAACGCGCCGTTACAAAACAGTAGCCGTCTGCGTACACGGCGTACACGGGCGGGACAGAGCAGACGGCTCCCTGCACAGCGTGGTGTGGTTAATCGTTTCTCGGAAGCAGTCTCCGTGCTGTGTTTTGCGCGGCACTGCTGTTCCGTTCCCAAAAGGTGCCGTCGGCGTATCCTTGGATGGTACGGTCACGTTCAGCGCGTTCAAGGCGCCACGCTGCCCAAGCACAGTACTGTGCGTTGAGTTCGATGCCGCACCAGCGTCTTCCCAATTTCTGTGCGGTGACTGCTGTTGTGCCCGAACCGAGAAACGGATCGAACACCATATCATCGGGATGCGAACTGGCAAGAATCAGTTTTGCAAGCAGTTTTTCCGGTTTTTGTGTTGGATGCGCGGTGTTTTCAGCCATCGACCAGTAGGGAACTGAGATGTCGTTCCACAAATTTGATGGCGCCGTAATGCGGACATTTCCGTTAATATCCGGCGTCCAGTCTTTCGGTTTTCCGTTAACGCGATACGGCGCCACGACTTTCTTCCGTATCTTTACTGCCTCCAGATTGAACGTGTAGCTGCTGTCCACGGTGACGAACCAAATGTCTTCGTGTGCGTTCTTCCAGTTGCGTGCGGCGGCGCGTCCTTTTTCCCGTTCCCAGGTGATGCGGTTTCTGATATAGAGTTGCCGCCGCGCTGCAAAAATGCCCAGAACATCAGCGATGATAATGCTCGTCTTCCAGTCTGCACAGATGTAGAGCGATGCATGCGGTTTGAGTACCGGCAGCAGCAGGGACAGCCACCGTTCTGTGTAGCGGTGATAATCCTGTGCTGTTTTTTCTGTGAATACCGTTCCGTGAAAATTCTTACGCATATTGTACGGCGGATCAATGATTGCCAGATCAGCGTATGCGTGCGGCATGAGCGGCAGGGTAGTGAACGCATCCCCGTGGATGATGCGGCATGAAATGTTTTGATCGGCAAACGGTTTGCCGTTCGGTACGACGCAACGTGACAGAAAAGGTTCC
>JAFUFE010000185.1 GCA_017470085.1 Treponema sp. | reverse complement strand
TCCCCCTCGTGTGCCGTTGGCACACTGCGGTGGACTAAAGGGCTTACACGGCGGGCTCTGCTGCTTCCGCAGAAAGTGCGCTCGTTAGCAAAGAACTCGGCACAAGGATGCTCACGCGGCTCGACAACAGGGAGGTTGTCCGTCTGACGCACCCATCCTGCCCCCCGCGATAAATTTTTGTTATATCCGCTGCATTTCCACTAAAAAGTATAAGAAAATGATAAATAAAAGATAAATTTGTGTTTACTTTTTGTAAAAAATCCATTATATTTTCCTGTGAAACACCCCCCGCACGCCTATTCCAGAGCGCAGTAGTGTGAAACTCATCGCGTGCGGGATGCGTTCTGTAAGCTGCGCACAATTTTATAGCGCGCACTTGCAATACCAATCAAACGCGCGCAGGTCGTATGCAAAGAACATTGCGCATGGACGTACAGCACATGCCTGTGATTCTTTGCAGAGCGAAAACCGAGCAAGCCGTGTGACCTCGTGTTATACGGCTGACCGGCACCCTGCGGCGCATCACACCAGGAGATGACTTATGAAAAAATTTGGCAAATTGGACACAGGATTGTTCACTGAACAGACTGCGCATTCCCGCACAGCTACCCCCTGCGCCGCCGCGGCGGCTTTTTCCGCACCACAACTGCGTGCCACCACCCGCACACACCGCGCGCTTTCTGCCGCGCTCACGCTCGCCGCTCTCTGTGTGCTCATGGCGTTTGCCGCGTGCAAGCACCCGAACAACAACACTGACAGCGGTAGCGTCACGCCTGTCCCCAAACTGGAAAATATTCCCGCGGGCAGTTTTGTACGGAGCGATGGCAAAACAATACGCATCAAGGCGTTCTCCATGAGCAACCACGAAGTGACGCAGGCAGAATGGATGGAAGTATTCGACACTAATCCCAGCAAGTTCAAAGGCGACGACCAACTCCCCGTTGACAACATGGGATATTATAGAGCAATTGCATACTGCAACAAGCGGAGCGCACTCGACGACCTCGAGCCGTGCTACACGGTGGGAAGTTCCACAGTTGACTGGAAAACTGTATCATACGACGCCGTTCCAACAAGCGGTACTATAACATGTGACTTCACAAAAAACGGCTACCGCCTGCCCACCGAAGCGGAATGGGAATACGCCGCGCGCGGCGGGCTTGCCGGAGACAACGTGTATGCCGGCACCGCCAATAAAGATGAGCTCGGTGACTATGCATGGATTAATACCAACTCTGACGAAAAGTTTCATCCAGTGATGACAAAAAAGCCGAACGGCTACGGGCTGTACGACATGACGGGCAACGTGCTGGAATGGTGCTGGGATTCTTATGTCACCCCGTATACTGATGAAACAGACAATCCCACAGGAGGGCAGAGAACAGTCTCAGACTGGGTTTTCCGCGGCGGCGACTTTCGCGAAACCGGAAGCACTACCGTTTCCCAACGCAATAAGGGTGGCACAATCTATAAAGAGTACATCGGCATTCGCGTGTGCCAGTCAGTCACGGAATAAAGCCAGACGGACAACTTCCGTGTTGTCCGTCTTTCCCAATTTTTGCTCACGCAAAAATTGTCCACTTATACCGTGCCTCCTTGCACGGTGTTCTTTGCCAGCAGAGTTTGAATGTGCGTCAGTTCGTTCTCCAGCATCCGTGCTGGAAAACTTTCCCCATTTTTTGTTAGCACAAAAAATGGTCGCATGTTCCACGCGTACGACCTGCGGTCGTGCGCAGAGAGGAAATTTATTTTTACGTCGTCGCTTTCGCGACGTAAGCGTCCCTGCGTGGTGTACTTTGCCATCAGGGGTTGAGGGCGGTCAGACGGGCAACCTCCGTGTTGATCAGCTGCGTGACTTCGTGTCATGCAGCTTTCTCGATTTTTCGCAGAGTGAAAATTTGGAGGCAATACCACGCGTCCTTGCACGGGGCGTAGGGGTTTGGGGGCGAAGCCCCC
>JAFUFE010000020.1 GCA_017470085.1 Treponema sp. | reverse complement strand
CTATGTACGGTATGTGCCTTACCTCCAGCAGTTGCTCCACAGCGTGCAGCGGCGGCTTGAGCAGTCGGTGACACTGACGTCACCGCCGACCTACAAAACGCGCGTTAAGTCGTTTGAAAGCTACTACAAAAAAGCACTTCGCGTAAAGCCAGCGGAAACGGCAGCTACGGATGGCATCGTCTGGCTGTCTGACATCATCGGCGTACGTGTCATCTGCGCGTTTTTAGAAGATCTGGCGGAAGTGCTCGCGCAGCTCCGTGCCAATTTTGCCGTGCGTGAAGTAGAGCATAAAGGCGCCGCGCACAGTTTTAAAGAGTTTGGCTACGATTCGATCCACGTGCTCGTCTCTATTCCCGATGACTGTGCGGTTCCGTCGCCGCGTGATGATGCAGGACGCCCGCTGTTGGTACCGACTGATATTGTCTGTGAAATACAAATCCGTACCATATTGCAGGACGCGTGGTCGGAAGTGGAACATGAACTCATCTATAAAAGTGAGTTTTCGCCGTTTGACCTACCGCTCCGGAGAAAACTCGCGTCGATCAATGCGTCACTGTCGCTTGCAGACATCGTCTTTCAAGAGATTCGCGACTATCAGCGGAAACTGCAAGCAGAGGTGGCAGAGCGTCGGCTGGGATTTTATCGGAAGGTGGATGAAACGGCTGGGCACATCGCAGAACAGCCACAGGCGGCGTTGCCATTTGACCGGGGCGTTTCTTTTGTCAAGGGAACGATTGACGATTTGATTCTTGAGGCGATGCATGCGCATAATACCGGTGACCTTACACGCGCGACAGCGATTTACACGCAGATCATAGATGCCGTTCCATCTCCTCCTGATGCCGTCCTGTCGGTAATTTATAAGCACCGTGGCATGGCGTTTTTTACCCAGAGTGACTATAGCCGGGCACTTGAAGATTTTTTGACGAGCGCGCGTTTTGACGAACGCAACTTTCGCGCTCTGTATTATGCGGGCATTGTCTATGCGATCGATCACCAATATGAAAAAGCGGTGGACTGTTATTCGCACTCCCTGCTGATCAACAGCTACCAAGGACATACATTTTTTCGCCGTGCTGCTGCGCACTATGAGCTCGGTGCGTACGAGCGCGCTTTGGCCGACATCACGGCAGCACAAAAACTGGGAATGGATGACAGTAATTGCCGGGCGCTCCACGAACGGATTGTACAGAAATTGGGGCTTGCAGTGTAGCAGCGCTTGACGAGAACGGCGCTCATGTGCTACCATAGTTCTATCAACATTCTGTTGTTTGTCTCCTTCGTCTAGTGGTTAGGACATCGGGTTTTCATCCCGACAACAGCAGTTCAATTCTGCTAGGAGATGGCGGTAAATCCTTGCGGCTCATCGGCGGGCTCGCAAGGATTTTTTTTGCGGTGGGAATGGCATGGACATACACAAGCGGCTTTCACGGAGCGTACGCCGTGAGATGCGACAGCAGATTAGCGCTGCCGGTGGAAACGAGGTATTTTTTACCGGCACCGTCGACGAGCTGAATGTGGTAACGTCGGTCGCGGCGATGGCGCGTGGGCGGGAACACGAGGTGGCGATACACCGTGCCGCTGCGCGAGATGCTGCTGTGGTTCTGCACAATCACCCCGGGGGGGATCTGACGCCGTCTGATGCGGATATGTGTGCCGCTGCCGATGCGTCGGAGCGTGGGCAGGGGTTTTACATTGTCAACAACAGTGTGACGGATATATATGTCGTCATCGAGCCAGTTCTGCCGCAGGACATCCGTCCCATCGATGAAGCTGTGGCCGCCCATTTTATTTCAGCGGGGGGGCCGCTATCGCTGCAATCTGAAAACTTTGAAGTACGTCCCGTGCAGGTGGCGCTGCTTCGTGCAGTGACGCGCGTATTCAATGAGCGTCAGATCGGTGTGTTTGAGGCGGGGACGGGCGTCGGTAAATCGTATGCTTATCTGATTCCTGCACTGCTGTGGGCGGCGACGAACAAAGAGCGGGTTGTCATTTCTACGGGCACGATCAATCTGCAACAGCAGCTGTTTCAAAAGGACATCCCCGCGGCAAAAAAAATCACCGGAGCAAACGTGCGGGCAGTGCTTGTCAAAGGCCGGCAGAATTACGTGTGTCGCCGCCGTCTTTCCGGTGCTGTCGGTGAACGGGATATGTTTACCGACGATGCAGATGAAATTGAAAAGATTGCCGCATGGGCAGAGACGAGCGCGACGGGCAGCAGGAGCGACTTGTCATTCGTGCCGCACGAAAGTGCGTGGTCTCGCATACGATCGGAACACGATGCGTGCATGGGCATGCGCTGCCCGTACCACCAGCAGTGCTTCGTCATGAAGGTGCGCAAGGACGCCGCCGCCGCGCAGCTTGTAGTGGTTAATCACCACCTGCTGTTTGCCGACATTGAGATGCGGCTTTCGGGAGCAGGATACGATGATCAGGCGGTGCTGCCGCCGTATCGCCACATTATTTTTGACGAAGCGCACGGCATAGAGGATGCGGCGACCAGTTTTTTCAGTTCGACGACCAATCGCTTTCAGCTTACAAAGCTCGTTAATCAGTTGTACCGGCGGCGGCGGGACATGAGCGCAGGGCATCTGTATACGTTGGCAATCATGGCAGATGCGGAGGATACGCTTGATGGTGCGTATGCGCTTACGGAGCGGATTAAAAATAACGTCGTCAATATAGAATTATCTGCGCTTGACCTGTTGCAGGAGGAACAGACGTTCCGCTTGTGTGCCCATACGGCGCAGCGCACCGGCGCGTTTCTGTCGCTTGCAGCGTCGCTTGCGGAGAGCATTGGAAACTTTGCAGCCTTTGTGCGGGACATCATGGATGCGATTTCGGAAGATGACCGTACGATCGATGCGTATTGGGAGGCGCGGCTCGTGCTCCGCCGGTTGGATGGAGTTATCAAGCTGTTTTCTGATTTTCGCAGATGGAGCGAGCAGAGCGACACCGTCTTTTGGTTGCAGCGCCGGCGTCTGCCGCCCAACATGCTGCATCAGGGGGAAGATGGGCTGTATGTGACATTTACGGAAACACCGCTCGATATCACCTCTCTTATGACAGGCGGTGTCTTTGAGCCGATGGCGTCGGTTATCTGCACGTCGGCCACATTGACTGTCGGCGGCTCGTTTGATTGGTGGATGCGGCGAAGCGGCGTGCAGCAGCGTAACGATGGACGGCTCGTGGCCAAAGCGTTTCCATCGCCATTTCCCTATGAAAAGAATATGCTTTTTTGTGTACCGCGGGATGCACCGTTCCCGGATAAGCCAGTGGAGTACGAGGCATTTGTTGCCCGCGCCGTGCCGCGTTTAATCCGCGCGTCTCAAGGCAGGACGCTCGTGCTGTTTACGTCGTATGAGTCGCTCAACAACACCTACCGTGCCGCTCAGGCGACGCTGCGGAATAGCAGGTTGTGTGGTCCGCTTTTAAAACAGGGGGATGATGACGCCGCCCGACTGCTGAATCGGTTTCGGGAAGAAGAGGAGAGTGTACTGTTTGCGACGGATTCATTCTGGCAAGGAGTGGACGTGCCGGGGGCAGCGCTCTCCCAAGTTATCATCAGTAAGTTGCCGTTTCCCGTGCCGAGCGATCCGGTGTTTATGGCGCGAGGTGATGCGATAGAGCGCCGCGGCGGCAATCCGTTTATGGCGCTCAGCGTTCCTGAGGCAGTCGTACAGTTTCGGCAGGGAGTGGGGCGGCTGATACGTCGTTCAACTGACCGCGGCGTTGTGGTACTCCTTGACCGGCGCATTTATGAAAAACGGTACGGTACTGTCTTTATCAACAGTATTCCTGAATCAAAGCGTCGGTACGAAACACTCGAAGAGAGTGCAGCGGCAATAGAATCGTTTCTATTTGACAGCTGACTTTTTTCTCTATATCATTAGCATATGTCGAGCATTATTGCGTTGAGTTGTGCAGTGGGAATGCTGGCGCTGCCGGCGATTTTAAATATCATCTGCTATCCGGTTTCTATAACGGCGAGCCGGGCGATTTCAGAGTACATCGTCAAAGTGCTCGCACACCGGCTGTTTGCGATTTTTTCATGCTACAAACATTTTTGCTTCAAGGGGTATGACGACCATCGGCGTGAGCTGCCCGACCAGTTTTTTTTAATTTCCAATCATCAAAGTCTGCTGGACATCCCGCTGTACATGAATTTTTTTCGTGATCGCGATCTGCGGTTCGTCGCCAAAAAGGAGCTTGGGCGGCACATTCCAGTCGTGTCTGAAATGCTCCGCGCTCAGCAACACTGTTTGATCGCGCGGACGGCGCGTCCGGTAACGGCGATGCGGACACTTGAAAAGTTTGGCGCGCAGGTTCGTACGCAGCATCAAATTCCCGTGCTCTTTCCTGAAGGGACGCGGAGTCGTGACGGCAACGTGCGGAAATTCTATGAATCGGGATTCCGTAAACTTGTTGCGGTTACACGGCTGCCGGTGGTGGTCTGTGCGCTTGACGGTGGCTGGCAGATGGACAGCCTCGGTGCAGTGATGCGCCACCTTTCCCACGGTACGTACCGCGTCAAAATTGTCAAAATATATCCAGCGCCGCAGACACGAGCAGAGGAACTGCATATTCTCAGTGAAGGCAGTGCGCTCATCACTGCACAGCTGACTGCCTGGCGTACCGGGCAGGAAGCGTGATGGCGATACAGAACGATTCTCCTGTCCGTACGCTTCCGCCTGATAAAATTGGCGAACTTTTATGCGCCTCTCTCGCTGACGATTCGGTGGTGTTTATATTTCCGACTGATGTGACGGCGACGGCATGGGCAGACTGGCTTGTTACGCATTATGAAACCTCCGGCGTTAAAGCGGTTCCGCTCGAACGATTTATCGCCTGGGATACGTTTAAAACAGAGTTTGTTGCTGCGCATTGTCCGCAGAAAAGCAGTGTTCCGGCATTGCTCCGAAAGCTGTTTGTGCGGAACGTCATCGCCGAAAATGAACGGGGGGTAAAAAACGGTTCGCCGGTTTTCCGGATGCTTATTGCACCGGCGTATGCGGACAATGCGTACGCGTATACGGATTGGCTTTCGTCGCTGCTGCCGTCATTAAAGCGATGGCATAATGCCTATGAGCGCTGGCAGCATCTGCACGCTCCCGTGTCGGCCGATGCGGAAGACGAAGATTATCTGACGCTCTATAGGTTGTACACGCAGTATCTTGCGGAACACGATTTATTTGAGCCGGCATGGCAGCTGCCTGATTTTTCTGGGCAAGGAAAAACGTACATACTTCTGTATCCTGAACTCCTCGACGATTACGCTGACTACGCCGAAACTTTTGCCGCTGTGTCGTCAATCGTTGTCTATCGGTTGCCGGAGGTAGCTGCGACGGTGCGCGCCGAGACTTTATTTCCACCCGTTGATTTTTTTTCAAATGCGCGCACCGAGCTTCGCGTCGTAGCGCTCAGGATTCTGTCGCTTGTAGCGTCAGGCGCTGTTTCGTGGAACGACATTGCGGTAAATGTTCCTGACAGCATAACCTGGCGGCCGTACATCGAACGGGAATTTGCGTTGTACGGAATTCCGTATGTGATACGGAGCGGTACGCCGCTTATCAAAAATACGGCAGGACGTATCTTCAAGGAAATATATGACTGTTACACTGCTCACTTTTCTTATGACAGCATGCGCGTTCTGCTGCTGGATGATTCAGTGCCGTGGAAAGCACCGGTGGTCAATGAAAATTTGATTCGTGCAGGGAAAGAGTACGCATGCGTCTGCCCGTATGAAGAAAGGGGAACCACTATTGACGTGTGGGAACGAGCGCTCTCTGCTGCAAACAGCGGTGATACCACTGCGCGTGAACGTGCCGCATATCGGATTTTGAAAAACGACATCACGGCATTTAAAGATGCGCAGACATTTGCTGACGTGCAGTCGGTCTGGTTTCAGTTCCGTGATGATTTTTTGGATGCAGGAGCGTTTACTCCCTCTGCGGATTTAATCATCGGACGCTGTCTCCAGGAATTGGCGGCGCTTGTCGACATCGAAAAAAACTTTTTGCTGCCTGATGGTATCCGCACCGTTGAGCCGTTTCAATTTTTTTTAAACGAACTTTCGCAAAAAAGTTATCAGGAGCAGCAGACACATGGGGGGGTATCTATTTTTCCCTACCGGCTTACTGCTGCCGCGCCGTTTCCGGTGCAGTTTGTCGTTGATGCGAGTCAAAAATCTTTAACGGTCAGTCGACCGAGTTTCTGGTTTCTCAGTCCAGCAAAACGCGCTCTGCTCGGTGTCGCTGAATCGAAAGATGCAACCGATGCATTCATACGGCTTTATGCCGGAAAAGGCCGGGTATTTTTTTCCGGTGCGACCGATACGTTCACTGGATTTTCGATTCCACAGAGTTTTCTCCAAAAGCCGTCTGCGTCCGAACAGCACGCACACATTGCCGATATTTTAGAATCCCTCGCGCCCTACGACATCGCGGCACAGGAGCAGCGGTGGTTTTTAGGAAAAGCGCCGTTTCCCAAAACGGTCGGCAGTCTACAGGCGAAAGGATTTGCGGCGTGGCACAAACTGGTATCGCATACTGCAGTGCCCTATGCGGTGTCGGACGTTGTTGCTCGCCGAATAGACGACGTTGTCCGGCAGCGGCGCGGGTTTCATTCTGGACAGACGGATGTGACTCATATCACGCAGACCGATTTGAATCATTTTTTTGTCTGTCCTCGAAAATGGCTTTTTTTGTGTGCGTTGCGGTTTGAAGAAGATTCGCTCGACGCTGTTTT
>JAFUFE010000184.1 GCA_017470085.1 Treponema sp. | reverse complement strand
TGACGGCACAGCGACAGCAGAGTTGCACTGTGCCGTCGGAAATGGAACGGTGACGGCTCCCGTGGTGCTGTCCATATTCGACACTGAACGCGAACGCGGGCACAGACCGACTGCGGGTGTCGTGATGATTGCATCTGAACAGGTGAGCGGCTCGCTGTTCACGCACGAGTTTCCGTTTTCCGTGTCGTTCATTTACGGCGGCGGAACGATATTCGTTACAACATCGGACAATATCGGACTTTCCGGATGGATCGATACGAGTGGTGCGCTGTCGCTGTCCATTCCAGAAACGTATCCGCTATCGTTTTCGATAGGGGGGGTATTTAACCGGGAGCATGTTAATATCAGCGTACACGATGTGAATGTAGACGCGCCGCGCGTGCTGTCGGCGCTGACACTGAAACAGCTTGCTATCCATAGCGGGCAGGTGACCGGCGGGTTTTCCATACAGGGGCTGCTGAGCGACCCAGAGTTTACCGGTGAGCTTGTTGCAACAGCGGTAGACTTTTCTGTGCCCGCCGTTGTGCCGTCACACGTTACTACGTCTCAGATGCGGCTTACCATGGAGCACAATCAGTTCGTGCTGCCGGAAACCGCGGCGCACATAAAAAGTACCCCCGCTTCGGCGCGCGCGGCGATTGTCCTTGACCGCTGGAAGCTTGACTACATCTCTGCGGATATCCGTACGGCGGCAGGGGTATACGCTCCCGTCAATCTGCGGATTCCCTATGCACGTTTTGAAGGAGATGCACAGGTGGATCTGTCGTTGCTGTATCAAAATCGCGTGCTGAACATAACGGGTACCATACAGACGCAGGACACAAACGGCACGATTCAAGGGGGGCGTCTTGCAACGGCATCGTTTTCCGGTCAGGAGAAAAGTCCGCGGCTGCCGGTCTTCGTCGACCTGCATATCGTGTTCGGCGAGCACACGAGTCTGTTTTTCGATCCGGTGCTCCGTTCCGTGTTTGTGCCGGGATCCGCTATCGACCTACGAGTCGATCAATCGACCCAAACCTATTCAGTAACCGGTGATGTCCGCATCCGTTCGGGGGAAATCACCTATGTGGGCAGGAACTTCTATCTGCGTTCAGGTGGCACGCTGCGGTTTACCGACATGAGCAATCAGATAAATCCGCTCATCACGCTTGAAGCTGAAACACGCGAGCGCGATGAGAACGGCAGGGATGTCCGCATTATCATGGGGGTTGCAAATCAATACCTGTTGGACTTGTCGCCGCGTTTTTCGTCGATACCGGCAAAGTCGGAAACTGAAATCCGCACCTTGCTCGGGCAGATTGCAACCGGAGACTCGGCATCCATCGGTGACATCTTTGCGACGGCGTCTGACTGGGCGCTGCAAGCTACGGTCGGGCGGTATTTTGAAAACAGATTGCGCCAACTGCTTCATTTTGATATATTTTCGGTACGCACTATGGTTCTCCAAAACGTGCTCCGCCAAGGATTGAACGGCGAAAACATGCGGGACACAAACATAGGTAACTATTTAGATAACTCGACTGTTTATATTGGGAAGTATTTTGGAAGCGTGCTGTATGCAGATGCCCTTCTGCACCTGTCGTACGATAAGGGACGCATTGACGATGCCACGACGCTTCAGGGAATGGTATTCCGACCGGAAATCGGGCTGGAATTCGACTCTCCGCTCGCAAACATCAGGTGGAGTACGGCACCGAACATCAACGCACTGATGAACGATATGTACGTTCCGTCAACATCGCTTACGCTGTCGTGGAGATTTTCATTTTAATATTGTGGAGAAGTTTATGCCTTTTCGGTTACGCACGGTGCCGCTTATACTGCTATTCCTGTTTTTTGTGTGTGCCGCACGTGCGCAGGAGACAGATGATCCTGACTGGTTCTGGAATAAGCCGATATCCGACATCACATTTGAAAATTTGAATCACGTCAAGCGCTCTGAACTGACCGGCATTACGAGCGGGTATCTGGGGAAACGCTTTACCGAATCGCTGTACGTTGAGCTCACCGACCGCCTGTATTCGCTCGATGTCTTTGCAGACATTGCGCCGTACGCCAAGCCGGATGAACGGCGGAGTGGGTACGTTATACTGGTGTTCAGCGTGACCGAACGCCCAATCGTTACGAAGATTGTATTTTCCGGAAATCAAAAAGTGCGTACCGGAGAACTCCGCGATGCGGTGCGCACAAAGGTAAACGATGTCTACGTCGAGTCGAAGGTGCTCATCGATGAACGCGAGCTGCGGAACCTGTATCTAAAAAAGGGATACACGAGCGTGCATATTTCGAATACCGCTGAGGAGAGCGACGACGGAGTAACGGTGACGTTTTCCATCGACGAAGGGGTAAACACGGTGATCACCGCCATCAATTTTCAGGGTAACTCGGTGATTTCCGCGCGAACGCTCAAAGGAAAAATTTCATTGCGGGAAACTGGTTTTCTGCGGGACGGCTCATTCCAGCGCTCTTCTTTGGAAGCCGACCGGCAAGCGATTGTGGCATATTACCAAAACCTCGGCTATGTGGATGCGCGCGTTGTCGATGTACTTGAAGAGAGCGCCGTCAACGAAGAGAAGGGGCGCAATGAAGTGACGCTGACCTTCATCATTCAAGAGGGAATGCAGTATACCTATAACGGGGTGACCATCTACGGCAACACGATTTTTTCAAGCGAAGAGCTGACTGCGCTCATCAAGTTGAAGACAGGCGACATATACAATAACACGCGCTTTCAGGAAGGACTTCAGAATATCGTGACGCTGTACGCCGAAAATGGCTACATGACCAATCAGTACCTGCCGTTGATAGAAAAAGACACTGACCGACGCACCGTTTCCTATACGCTTACCATTCAGGAACGCTCGCGCAGCCACATTGAACACATCATCGTTCAAGGGAATACCAAAACGAAGGACTACGTTATTTTGCGCGAGCTGCCGCTTGAGCCGGGCGATGTTTTTTCCCGTGAAAAATTGATGACCGGCTTACGCAACCTGTACAACTTGCAGTATTTTTCAAGCATCGTTCCCGAACCGGTGCAGGGTTCGGAAGACAATCTTGTTGACCTGATTATATCCGTTGAGGAACAGTCGACGACGGCGCTCAACTTCGGGCTCACTTTTTCGGGTGTGAGCAATCCGCGCGATCTGCCACTGTCGCTGTTTGCACGCATTGAAAACTCAAACCTGCGCGGTGAGGGGCGTACGATTTCAGCAGATACCACGATATCGACCGCCACACAGTCCATATCGTTTTCCTACGGACAGAACTGGCTGTTCGAACAGCCAATCTCGTGGAGTGAATCGTTGGCGCTGGCGCATTCAACGGAACAGTCGTTGACGAATCATCCGCTTGTTGAAGGCGGGTATAACGTCAATTCATATTACTTCAAGTACCAGCAGTGGTCTGCAACGTTGAACTCCTCATTCGGCAGGCGGTGGACGCCCGACTTTGCGATCATCTCATTGACCGGAGGACTTTCAAACGCCATTTTGTCGAATCCGTACCAGTCCGAGCTCTACGTGCCGGTGGACACCGCCATCAG
>JAFUFE010000183.1 GCA_017470085.1 Treponema sp. | reverse complement strand
TTTACCTCATACGATATAGAAATTATATAAATTTTTACATATCTTCACAAGCAAATACTTCTTTTTCCATCAGCCGAATCTTTCCCGTCAAGAGCTGCTGCATCATGGCGGTTTTGAGCTGGCGGTATTTGGCGAGCTTCGCGTCGAGCGCGGTGATTTCTGCGTCCATGTCGGAAAGGACGGCGGCGATGGCGGATTGCTCGGCGAGTGTGGGAATTGCAATCATCGTGGAAAGAATGTTTGTCTTTGAAATTGACGAAACTTTTATTCCTGTAATCAACGGCAATAATTGGTCGTGATACAGGCTGTAGTTCATAAAATACCCGAGCCAGCCAGATGAAAATTCGTCATTCTTGGGGCGGCATAAAATTGTATGCAAGCCCGAAACGATTTTCTTGTCGCCCAGATTTTTGATTTCCGTGACTTTGCCGCAAGTTTCATCTTCCGCAGTATCCGCAATAATGACATCGCCATTTTGAACGCCGTATTTTGCAAAGTTGACTCTTATTCCTTCGTTTATATAAGGAATCTCGACTGACTGGCAGTTAAGGACGCTTGGGAATTTTATCAATATGTCACCATAATGGATATTTTGATATTCTCCGCCAGAATAATTCAAACAATCGCGCGAATAGGTATTATTCGGATAAAAATCAAAAACTTCTCCCAGCGTTTTCACTTCCCAATCCGCAGGAATCTCGCCGAGTTCCGTCTGCTTGAAACGGGTGCATTTGGCAAATGTTCCGTTCTCAATTTTCACCTTTCCGCTCAAAAGGAGCGACATTGCGCCCTGCTTGACGCGCGTTTTCTTTGCGACCAGCTTTTCCAGCGTGGTGATGAGCGAATCCACATCGGAAAGGGCTTGTGCAATGCGCCGCTGTTCGGGGAGCGGCGGGAGAGGGATTAGCATATCCGCAATCATTTCTTTTCGAACGGAATCAACAGATGTTTTTGCAGTCATAGCATGAACACGACTATAAAAATTTTTACTGAAAATCCAATAAAAATACTTAGCACTTACATTGCTGAAATCATGAATCAAGTATGCTCGTTGATGTAATCCAAACTTTCCATCTACATAGTGAAAGACTTTACCTGTTCCAACTCCATCGCCAGCAGTAATGACCCCCTCGGTATCAAATGTAAATGAATTTATCTTTTCAATAATTGGAGAGCGCACATAAAATGGATAGATACCATTGGGGTCTGCGTCCTGTGTATTTTTATTTCCAGTCGAAATGGCTGCAAACTCTTTTACAGTTTTCACTTCCCAGTCTTCGGGGATTGCGTCATCTGCAATGCTGTTGCCTATTTCCGTCTGCTTCATTTCTTGACAATCTCCCAATAGCCATTTTTATCGGAACCAATACGCATAAGCAGTCCGTCATTTTTTAACGCCCCAATCAGCCTGCTTACAGAGCGCCTTGAAATTTTTGCTTTATCGGATAATTCCTCATACGTTATTGTCGGATTCTGTTTTATCAATTCAAGAATTACAGTGCCATTTACAGTGCCATTTACAGTGCCATTTACAGTGCCATTTACAGTATTGTTTGTGGGCACATATACATTTTCTGCAGCATTTTTGTCAACCGTTTCCTGCACTATATTTGCGTTGCGATACATTGTTACCCGAACTCCGCCGCAAAACTCTTCAAACACAGGCTTTTTTAATCCTGCATTTGCAAACTGTGTGACGATTTTTGAGATTCCACGTCCCCATGCTTCAATAAATCCGGCCTTGTAAAAGGTAAATGCTATGTTTTTATTTCTAGCATTTGAAGCGTGCGGCATAAAGAGTTTTTCAACCGGAAGTTCATCGGGCAACTTTCCATAATTCCAAAGCTCTATGCGGTCTTTCCACACCTTCATTTGAATATCCGCTCCCATATAGTCCTTGTGGATTATGCTGTTGAATATTGCCTCCCGCAGGGCTTCCTCTGGAATTTCTAGCGGCTCAATCCGCTGCAAGCCTTCGTAATGGATGGGGGAAATCAGATATTTTGCCTTGAGCGTTTCTATGACCAAATCGCACATTTTTAAGATATTGCCTTCAATGAGGTCTTGGAAAATCAAATCGCTTTCATCAGAACCGAAAAATCCTATTTTAAAATACACGCCTGTTATAAAATCCTGCGGACATTTTCCGAACAAAAGAATTGCCGCATTCTTCAGATTTCCTTCTGAGTCTATGAGGTGAAGGTTTTTCAGTACGTTTTCCGTAGCCTCACCAAGCGATTCTTCAGGCAGGCGCTGCGCATCCACCGCTTTTCGCAAAAAGTAATCTATCGCCTTGCGGTCAATGTCATCAGGAGTCGCCTGCTCGCAGATGATGTCGTCCCAAGTGCGCCCCAGTTTTTTCAGCACGAACTGCTGCAACGCAATGCCGTTCAGCTCCTGTTTTGTCGAGCCGCTTCTGTAATGGTACACGCCCTTTAAAGAGATGGGGACATTGCTCGGCGCAACGTCAATTTCTATATAGTCCTTGCCGTCTTTTTGCAGAAGATTTACATCTGCAACAATTCCTAATAGCATCACGATTTTATTCGGTATATCTTCAGAAAGTCTATGGGCATCTTTTACACCGCAAACATTTCCGTTGTCGTCTATTCCGATATAAAGTTTTCCACCTTGAGCGTTTGCAAAGCCGCAAATCCATTTGAGATATTCATCACGCCAAGACCGCTTACATTCTATGTTCTGGTTTTCTTTTTGCATAGTTTTCCCTACACCTCAAACCCCATGTCGCGCAAATGTGCCGCGACTTTGCTCTCATACGATGCAAGCTCGCTTTCCAGTTCCGAAAGCGGCATTTCATAGCGTTCAGCAAGCTGCACAATGCGTTCTGCAATTTCATGCGCGGTGGCGGCATACAAAGATTTGATGCCATCAAAAATGGAATAATACCACTTTCGGTTTACCAGGAGTTCTTTTATTTCATCGATAGTCAATTTGGCATACTGTGATTTACACGCATCATCAAGCGCTTGGTTCAGCTCTTTGACAAGTTTGGCATATTCTTTCACTTTGTCGGCAAGCTCTACGTATTCACATAAAATGCGGCAATCCTCGCTGTCTGGTTCGGATTTTTTCAACTCCTTGATTTTTGCGTTCACCGCTTTGCTGTCTATCGTTTCCTTATTTGTCAGAAAGTCATAAAGCACACCGTCTTCCGTAGTATGCGTTTCAATAAGTTCGTCGAGCCTGTTCTGAGTTTCATCGGCGACAGTTTGCGCGTCGTCAACCGCCTTTCGTTCTGCGGCAAAGAACATGCGTTCAACCAATGATTTGGGAATCAGCTTGCCTTCCCAGCCTTTGACTTTCTCTTTATCGCTGCCGTCTTTTCCTTTTGCAATTTCAACAATCGGCTCTGTTTCGCGAGTGGCTTCATAGCCGTCAATTTTAATAATGAACACATCGTCCGCCATTGTTTCCTGCCAATAGGAAAGCAGCACTTCGTATACATCGTATTTATCGACAAGTTCGATTCCCGCGTACTGCGCGACAAGCCGCTCTGAAAGCTCCACAATATATTTTTTGACATCAACAGATTCATCGATAGAGCGCAATCCGCCGTCAACTTCATTTTTCCACGCGTCGAATGCCATATCAATACGCGCTGCATATGCAGAAAATTCTTCATCAGCATACACGGCGGTGCGGACAAAATCTTTTTCAACATTCAGTTGGTAATACCCGTCGCGCAACGGAGAAAACAATTTTCGCTTGAGCTGGGGAAACAGCTTCCAATAGTTTCCCAAAGAATCTACATCGCCAGTTGGAATCCCGCCGTGCAGGTGCGCGTCAATGTCTTGCGTGTCCTCGCGCGCAGCGCTGTCTATGTAGCGTGGAATATTCAAGTTATAATCATTTTTTGATTTTATCTCGTCATTTGGAACAAAGCGGGCGTACATTGGGTCAGCAGTAATGTGATTGTTGAACGTGGTCACAATTTTGTAGATGTCGCGCTCGCGCAGGCGATTCTTGTTGCCGTCTTTCACAAAATCGTGGCTCGCGTCAATCATAAAAATGCCCGTGCGCTCGTCCGCATCTGATTTGTCGATGACGATAATGCATGCGGGAATTCCCGTGCCGTAAAATAAATTTGGTGGAAGCCCAATAATGCCTTTGATGTAGCCTTTGTCAACAATCGTTTTGCGGATTGCCGCCTCCGCATTTCCGCGGAACAAAACGCCGTGCGGCAAAATAACCGCCGCCTTGCCCATTCGTTTCAGTGATTTAAGTATGTGCAAGAGCCACGCAAAATCGCCGTTCTTTTCTGGCGGCACATCGCCCCAGCCGTCAAAGCGTCCGTATTCTTTTAGCCCGTCCTTCCAATTTTTAAGCGAGAACGGCGGATTGGCAACAGCAAAATCGAATCGGCGCAAAACGGACTCGTCTTTTTCTTCTCTGTAATACGGATCGGAAAATGTATTGCCTGCGTAAATCTCGCCGCTCGCCTTATTGTGTAGCACCAGATTCATCTTTGCAAGACCGGCGGTGGCGATTTCTTTTTCCGGTCCGTAAATTGCAACTTCAACAGGTGCTTCGTCAGCTGCATGGATAAGCAATGAGCCTGAACCACATGCTGGGTCGTATATCGTAATTTCAGAACTTGCAGCCTTATCTATGCCGACAACCTTTGCAAGAATGCGCGAGACCTCGGCAGGCGTGTAAAACTGTCCTTTGCTTTTGCCGCTCTCAGTAGCAAAGTGACGCATAAGATATTCATACGCATCGCCCAAAATGTCGTCACCGCCCGCCTTATTGTTTTTAAAATCAAATTCAGGCCGCTGAAAAATAGCGATAAGACCAGTGAGCTTGTCGACCATCTCTTGCCCTTTGCCCAGCTTAGACTCGTCGTTAAAATGGGCGTTGTCAATTACGCCGCGAAGTTTGTTCCTGTCGGCATCGGCAAGTTTTGCGATAACCTTATCCATCTCTTCGCCAATATTCTTATGACCTTTAAGCGCAACAAGGTCGTCAAAACTGCCGCCTTGAGGAACAGAAATGTCTGCGTATTTCACGCCCTTGAATTTATCTGTCACATATTTGACAAATAAAAGCGTGAGAATATAATCCTTGTACTGCGACGCATCCATGCCTCCCCGCAGCTTGTCGCAGCTTGCCCAGAGGGAACTGTATAATTCATTCTTCTTGATAACCATGATATTTTGCCTGTAATTTACAGTGAAAACACTATAGCATATTTTTGTGAAGTTTTATATGATTAAAATGATTCTTGAATATTAAAAATGTAAGAATAGTATTTCATCCTATACTACTCATGAATCTGTTTGGTAGTTTGTCACGTGGTACGCCCGGCGGACACGCTGCGTTCTTTATATGTCTTTCACCACAATAAGTAGTTTTATTGCAAATAACGGCGGAAATCATATAGCGTGTATCTGTTCCAAACTTGCATGCGGTAATGCATTGTGATATTATAGTATGCGGTGGCGGAAACGCAGTCCTACACATACAGTGGAAATACTCGTGAGCGATATAGCAATTAGAACAGAACAGCTTTCAAAATATTACCGTCTCGGCGTTATCAACAATGGAACGCTTTTCCGTGACGTGCAGTCGTGGTGGGCGCTCAAGCGCGGCAAAGAAGACCCGCATGCAAAAATCGGCAGCGCGCACGAAGGCGGCAAAGAAGGCTTTTGGGCGCTCAAAAATGTGGACTTCGAGATACAGCAGGGTGACCGCGTTGGCATTATTGGACACAATGGCGCAGGCAAATCGACGTTGTTAAAAATTTTGAGCGGCATTACGGCGCCTACAGAAGGCATCATAAAAATAAACGGACGCATTTCAAGCTTGCTTGAAGTGGGCACGGGCTTTCACCCAGAGTTGACTGGACGCGAGAACATCTATTTGAACGGCGCGATTCTCGGCATGAAAAAACGCGAGGTGGATAAAAAGATTGACGGGATAATCGCGTTCAGCGAAATTGACGAGCACATTGACACGCCCGTAAAGCGCTATTCGAGCGGCATGTACGTGCGCCTTGCGTTCGCCGTTGCCGCGCACCTTGACAGCGACATTCTTATTGCAGACGAAGTGCTTGCCGTGGGCGATGCCGCATTTCAGAAAAAAGCGCTCGGCAAGATGAACGATTTGAGCACGGGGCAAGGGCGCACGGTGCTGTTCGTGAGCCACAATATGGCACAGGTTCGCGGTTTATGTACAAAAGGCATCTTATTAAATTATGGCCAGATAGTTTGTGAAGGTAATTTTTTTGATGTAGAGCATAGATATTTTGAAAAACTAAATTCATCAACATATATCCAATTATCCGATTATAAACCAAATTATACGGATGGTGCTATTATTGTAGAGGCATTTTATAGTTTGAATCATAAAAAAGAAGAAAACTTTATCTATGCAAGTCGAAAAAAATTTAAGTTTTGTATAGATTTCTTTGCAAAATTTACTAAAAAAGTAACATTTGGAATTACTTTTTCAGGTGCCGTAGGCGTTTTATTTTCTCCCAATACAGATACCCCTTTCCAAGTAGAGAAAGGGAAGCGGTATTCCATAGTAATGAATATAGATAATTATTTGTTGCCCGGTAGATATGGTATATCGTTCGGTTTTAATGAAAATGCACAAACCATATGGTGGGGAACTGATATAGCAACATTTGAAGTATCATATCCTGGGCGTGAAGGATATGCAGGTAGTTTTGATGTAGATTATAATTTTGATATAATTGAAAAATAAAAAATAGGGGTGTGTTATGGTTGTCTTGAAGATTGATGGTGGATTAGGCAATCAGCTATTTTTGTATAATATCTATTGGATTTTGAGCCATAGGTATGACGTATATTTTGATGTAGATGCGTATAATTTACCTGCCAATAATGGATATAGAAGATTTGAATTATATTCGTTTAATACCCTTGCATTGAAAATGTGTATAGTTGCAGATAGTTTCAAAAAAAGAATAAAATATATATTTAGAAATATTTGGAATAAAAATAAAATAAAAATTCTTTCTCCAAAAGAAAAAAGTATATTGAGAACATATGCATTTTGTTATGAAACAACGTCGGCTAGTTTGCATGAGATTTCCGATAATATGTATGTTACAGGTTTCTTTCAAGATAGCAGATTTCTTTCTTCTGATTTTTTAAATTCGTTGTCTTTTAAATATGATGTTAAAGAAAGATTGAAAGTTCTAGCAACTGAAATGATAAATAACAAAAACTCAGTTTCTGTTCATGTACGGCGTGGTGATTATTTGACAACCCCGGGGTACAATGTGTGTACACGTGAATATTATGACCGTGCAATACAGTATATCACTAGTAAAGTGAGCAATCCTATTTTTTATATTTTTTCAGATGATATCAGTTGGTGTATTAAAAATTTTGTAGGGATGAATTATATTTTTGTGACAGATGAATTGGTAAGTTATTTGAATTCAACGATAGAAGATTTATATCTTATGAGTTGCTGTAATCATAGCATAATGGCTAATTCAACTTATAGCTCCTGGGGGGGGGTGATTGGTTGTAATCCGAATCGAATTATTGTTATGTCATCTGAATGGACTGACTATGGAATTTTTAATTATGAAAGACATGGTATTATAGTAAAAATCTAAAGGATTTTTTTATGAGAAGTATAATTATTGATGGGTTTAGTAATTTTGATTTAGAAAATATAGTTAATAATGCTCCATTTGATAAAATATTTTACATCGGCGAACCGTCAGAATGTCTTCAAAATATTCCGAATGTTGTTTGTTATAATTGTTATGATTTGCCGGTTGGAATTTATCCGCACAATTTTTTTGAAACGGAACCCCTAGATGAAGAAATTATAAAGAAGTTTTATTCCTGTGAATCAATTGTAATGAAAATGTTTGAGCGCAATGATTTTTGGTTTCAGGCATCTTTTAATCAAAGAAAAGAATGGTATTTTATGCATTTAAGATATTGGTATCATATGATTCATATCTATAATTGTGTCTGTTTTATGAAATCTAATTTTGCCCATGAAGTGTACGACTATGTAATTTATGCTATAATGAAGGAGCGGGGGGGGCGATGCTTTTTCTTTTCCCAATTATCGTTCATGAATAGATTTATTCTGGAGGAGGATATTTTTACTTATCCGAGGTTGAATGAGTATTTGAAACAGTGTAGTTTTGAGGTAGAAATTAATTCTGAGGTAAGAAAATATTTAGAAGAAAAAAGACTACCTGCTAAAGATACTAAAGATGTTTTTCAAGTTATCGAAAAAAAAAGAGGTATTGTAAAAAATCAGCATAAAATAATTACTGTTTACAACAAAAAATATGCAGAAACTCCTGTGCCTGGTGAAACATATTATTTTGTTGCTCTGCATATGCAGCCAGAAATGACAACAAGTCCATTAGCAGGGCAATTTGTATATCAGGAGCTGATTATCGAACTGCTTGATTTTTATTTACCAAACCATATTTTTATATACATCAAAGAACACCCTGCCCAAACAACGGTAGGGCGGTCATTCGATTTTTATAAACGTTTTTACAATAGGAAACGCATACGTTTTATAAAAACAAATGTTAATTCTCGAATTTTAGCAGACAACGCTTTAGCGGTTGTTACCTGTACCGGAAGTATTGGTTGGGAAGCATTGATACGTTGTAAACCTGTATTGTTATTTGGTAATTTTTTTTATGAAACTGCACCGGGATGTTTTCTTGTAAAAAATAAAAAAGATTTATGTGCTGCTGTTAAATCAATTTCTGATGGTATAAATATAGACAAGACAGAAATTGATTTATTTTTCCAAAAAGTTTATAATTATTCATTCTTTGGGTATGTAGATACCGCGTGTGCCTCATTACTTTCTATATCCGAAGAACAAAATAACAATAATGTGCTGAATTTGATTCAAGAGAAAATATACAGGTGCTTCAACACCACTGGGAGTTATTATGTTAACTGATTCAACAATCCTTATCACCGGCGGTACTGGCTCATTTGGTAACACATTTGTACCCATGACACTTGCAAAGTATAATCCTAAAAAAGTTATCATCTATTCTCGTGATGAGATGAAGCAATGGAACATGGCTAAAAAATTTCCGAATGATGATCGCGTACGTTTTTTTATCGGTGATGTCCGTGATAAGGATAGATTGTACCGCGCGCTCGACGGTGTTGATTATGTTGTTCATGCAGCTGCAACAAAAATTGTTCCAACAGCAGAGTATAATCCATTTGAGTGCATAAAAACAAATGTAAACGGCGCAATGAATCTTATTGATGCCTGTATAGACAAGGGAGTTAAGCGGCTTGTTGCTTTAAGCACAGATAAGGCGTGTATGCCGGTTAATCTCTACGGGGCTACGAAACTGTGTTCCGATAAGATTTTCATTGCGGGCAATTCCTATTCTGGTGGAAAGACAAAATTTGCGGTGGTTCGTTATGGTAATGTTATGGGGTCGCGCGGTTCTGTTATTCCATTTTTTATGAAAACTGCAAAGACTGGCAAGCTTACTATTACAGATAAGCGCATGACGCGTTTTATGATTTCTCTTGAGCAAGGCGTCGAACTCGTGTGGCACGCATTTGACGACATGGAAGGGGGAGAAATCTATGTGAAGAAGATACCGTCTATGAATATTTGTGATATTGCCACGGCAGTAGACGCTCAAGCAGAGCAGGTTGAAGTTGGCATTCGCCCCGGGGAAAAACTGCATGAAGCAATGATAAGTGAAGAAGACGCCCATTCTACATATGAATATCCAAATCATTTTAAAATATTGCCACAAATATGCGAATGGGGAACTTTTGAAAAAATGATTAAGGGAGGAGCGCGCGTGCCGGAGGGCTTTAGCTACACGAGCAACAACAATAAAGAATGGATGCCAATCCCTCAGCTGCAGGATTGGATTGAGCAGAACCGTGCAAAGCTAGTGAATATCTAGGTTATGCAGTCTTTTATTTATCTTTCTCGCTATGCTGGTATGCGAGAAGACCTTGTACAAGCTGGCGGTGGAAATTCCTCTGTAAAAATAAATCCCGACCAAATGCTCATAAAAGCTTCTGGCTTTCAGCTTGCAGATTTAAAAGAAAATGTTGGATATTGTATGGTAAATCCGGCTGTAATTTCTGTATATTTTGAAAAAAACAGCAACAAAGAATTTTCACAAGATGTAGAAAAGCAATTCTTGACTGATTTACCCCCCCCCCCCCCCACA
>JAFUFE010000019.1 GCA_017470085.1 Treponema sp. | reverse complement strand
GCGGGCTCGGCTGCTTCCGCAGAAAGTGCGCTCGTTGGCACAGCACGCCGCGCGACACAAGGTCGCGCGGCTGACCAACACGGAGGTTGTCCGTCTGACCGCCCACCTCTGCCACCGCGATAAAGTTCTGTTATATCCGCCGCATTCCACCAAAAAGTACAAGAAAATGATAAACAAAAGATAAATTTGTGTTTACTTTTTGTAAAAAATCTATTATATTTCCTTGTGGAACACCCCCGCAGGTCTATTTCCAGAGCACATCACTGTGAAACTCATCGCGTGCGGGACGTGCCAGCAAAATTGACCGCCGCACTGCCGTGTACGCAACGGACACCGTGCAAGAAGGCATGGCAAAAGCCTGTGATTTTTCGTTCCGCGAAAAATCGGGCAAGTTGCGTGACCTCGTGTTACACAGCTGACCGTCCCCCTGCGGCGCGCCACACAAGGAGATGACTTATGAAAAAATTTGACAAATTGGATAAAATCAAAATGGCACGGCGGGTTGCCCTGACGCTCGCCGCGCTTTGTGCGCTCGTGATGTTTGCCGCGTGCAAGCACCCGACGAATGACGGCGGTAGCGGTGCACCCGAAAAGAAAATGGTGCGCATAGTCAAAGGTAGTTTTGAAATGGGAAGCACAGACAGTAATGCCGATTCGGATGAACAGCCCGTACACACGGTGATACTGACTAAAGACTTCTTGATGAGCAACCACGAGGTGACGCAAGACGAATGGGTGGCGGTGTTTGGTGCAGAGAACAACCCGAGCGATTGTACGGGCGACGACCTGCCGGTAGAAAATGTAAACTGGTACATGGCGATTGCGTACTGCAACAAATTGAGCATCAAAGAAGGATTAACGCCGTGCTATTCGGTAAAGAAAAGCGGCAGCGAAATTGAATGGGTAAGCCTTAAATTCGAAGACATACCCACAAGCATAGACAACGACTGGAACACTACTGTCTGCGATTTTACGAAAAATGGCTACCGCCTGCCGACGGAAGCGGAGTGGGAATACGCCGCGCGCGGCACACTGACTGACACAGACAAACGTGTATGGGCAGGCACCACCACTAAAGCGAAGGTCAGCTACTACATATGGACTGAAGTCGCCCAACCGTATCCTGTAATGACAAAGCGTCCGAACAGCAACGGGCTCTATGACATGAGCGGGAACGTGTCTGAATGGTGTTGGGACTGGTACGGCGACTACCCGACAACTGACATAACCGACCCGAAAGGCGCGGGTTCTTCTTCAGCGAAGCACGTCAGGCGGGGCGGCTCGGCGTACGATACGGTTGACGCTTGTGCCGTGTCGGTTCGGGACTACTACTATTCGCAACCGGAATTCCGTAACGGCGCGTGTGGTTTCCGCGTGGTGCGCACTGTTACAGAATAAAGCTGGCACGGACAGACAGCAGCCAGTGCCGTATTTTTGATTTGTCTCCGACAATCAGGATTTTACTTCTAACATACATTTCCCGCAAGTCGCAAGACCTGCGGGATTTTTTTTTGCGGCCTGCGCATACGGCACTTCGTGTCGTTTACTACAAAGAAACTATCTTACTCGTCGCTTACGCGACTGGCGTATACGTCGCTTCGCTCCGTTTGCATGAGTAGAAGTTATCTCACTCGCCGCTCGCGCGGCGTGCGCATGACGCACGGTATGCTCACTGCACGCGGTCACGACCGCTCGTGATGCACTCGATCGCCGCTATACACATTTGCTTATCGACATATATATATGTTTAAAACACCGCTTCAAGCTTGTGGCGTTCAATGTTGTGCTTATTCACGTAGCTGGTCAGTATGAGCGTAAGCGCACCGTCGCCGGTGACGTTGCACTTCGTGCAGCCGCGCACCAATGTAACGACTCCCGAAACTGCTATTTCGCTCGTTGTTGCATTTTGAAGCGCAAAAATCAGACCGCTCTATAGTTCTGCGGTATTTTTCAGAACGGGGTTTCGTCTGCATGTTCTATGTATATGACGCGGATGAATCGTTCGGCTGGTTCTATTCAGAATACTCATGGATGGCTTCTTCGTCGGAAAGAAAAATCCAAAAGCGGGTATGCGACGGAATCCACCGTGCGTCTGTTGTCCAGAACGGCGCGACGGTCACTATGTACAGCCACTGTCCAGCGCTTCCGCGTATCTGTTCCTGTGTGCCGAGCTCCAGCACGTGGAGGCGCAAACCGCCTTCATGCGGCAACACGGTGCAGGAATACGATTCGTCCGTACACGAAGGTGCCGACCACAAGGTTCTTTGCCCGTACAAGGTGAAATATGACGGGACTGCTCTCTTCTGTTGGGAAGCTTCTGCCGCGAGTGGAAAGAACAGCGCGAAAAAAAACACAGCACAGTAACGTCTCATTTTTATACCTCTGATTGCAGATGATACATCGTACATGATGCGCGCGGTATCTCGGCCGGGACACGTGCGCTGCTCTTTTTATTTGTAATAGAATACGGCTGAACTAATCGGAACGTCAAGGAGCAACGTACGATAAACCGCAGCTGACGGTGTGCGCTGCCCGTACTCCATGCACCGGTTGTGTCACCCGCGGCTTTACGTTTTTTGCGTGGCCTGTCGATAATAAATAGTATGAACCTGCACAGACAGAGCGGTATACTGCTGCATCCCACGTCGCTTTCAGGCACACCCGGCATCGGCACAATCGGGAAAGCTGCGTATGAATTTGTCGATTGGCTTGAAAAAGGGCATCAGACGTTGTGGCAGATTTTGCCGCTCGGACCAACTGGCTACGGCGATTCTCCGTATGCATCGTTTTCAACGTTTGCCGGAAATCCGCTGTTGATAGATTTGGCGCTGCTTGTACAAAACGGCCGAGCGGATGAAAAAGACATGGTACCGCCTGCTGGTATGACGACGGCGGGTGCTATCGATTACGGAGCGGTGGTGCACTGGAAACTTTCTGCATTGACGCGATGTGCCGCGTATTTTCTGACACACGGCAGCGCGCGCGACCGTGCGGCATATGAAGCTTTCAAGCAAGACAACGCTGACTGGCTCACCACCTATGCTGACTTTATGAGTATCAAACAGCACTACGATGCTGTGGCAATGCGGCAGGGCACCGGTGGCGCGCGACTATGGAACGTGTTGTGGCCGGAGGCTCTTGCCACATGCGATGCTGCCGCTGTCGCTGCATGGGAATCGGAACACGGAGAAGATATAGAACAAATTAAAGTCGTTCAGTTTTTCTTTGATGACCAGTGGCGTGCGCTCAAATCCTATGCGAACGCAAAAGGTATTTCGATTATCGGAGACATCCCCATCTTTGTAGCGCCGGATTCTGCTGATGTATGGTCGTGCCAGAAATTATTTCAGCTCGATGCACGGGGTATGCCATGTGTAGTCGCCGGTGTTCCACCGGACTATTTCAGTGCGACGGGACAGCTGTGGGGAAATCCGCTTTATAACTGGGACGCGATGAAGGCCGACGGCTACGACTGGTGGATACGACGCATACGGCGAACACTGAAACTGACGGACTGCGTTCGGATTGATCATTTTCGCGGCTTTGAATCGTACTGGGCGATTCCGGCCGGCTCGCCGACGGCGGTTAACGGAACGTGGCAGCCCGGTCCCGGCATCGATTTGTTTTTTGCGATACGGGCGGCGCTCGGCGATATTCCGGTCATCGCGGAGGACCTCGGCGTCATTACCGACGGTGTCCGGCAGTTGCGTGACGATACGGGCTTTCCGGGCATGAAGGTACTCCAATTTGCGTTTGATCCTGATGAAGCGGGGAAGGACGGCATGACGAATGCATTTTTGCCACATACCTATCCGCACCGGTGCGTTGTATATACGGGAACGCACGACAACGACACGCTGCAGGGCTGGCTCAATGCTGCTCCTGACAGCGCGGTACGCATCGCTGCCGAATACGCTACAGGGCGGTCGCTGTCAGCGGCAGAAGCGCGTGCGCTTTCAGACGACGGTACCGTATGCGCAGGACTTATCCGCGCGGCGCTCGCTTCCGTTGCAGACTACGCCGTCATTCCGCTCCAAGACGTGCTCGCGCTCGGTACGGAAGCGCGCATGAATACGCCGAATACAATCGGTGGAAACTGGGCGTGGCGGGTGCCGCCTGGCGCACTCACCGACAGCCACGCAGCACAGCTCGCCTTTCTTTCAGACCTATATGGCCGCGGGGGTCAGCGCTCATTGGTTCAATTTTGATTCGTGCGGCGGGTTTCATACCTCGCTGCTCTGCGGCGAAGGTGGTGTTCTCGGCATTGCGCGCTCGCTTGCATTGGAAAAACGCTCTGCGTCGGGATTCGTTCATTGTAGAAAAAAACAGTACTGCCGTATACTGACGGTACCGCCGTTTTTCGATCGTTGCTGTCGTTCCGCCGTCTTCCGGTGTAAAACAGTTTGTTTCGTTTCGGGTAGCGGCAGGTTCACACTGCGGCGGCATTCTATCATACGCGCATTGTTTTTGCATGGACGTGCGGACAGCAGCACGTGTGTACGCCGTGTGCGCTGATTTTCGCAGTGCGAGCACGAGTATGATTACAAAGATACAAAAAATTTGACAAATCGACATAACCGCCATACTATGGACGTAATCAGTCAAGCATAGATACTTTCCCGTATCGGGGTGCAGCTGTGTCATACATCAGTTCGTTTTGTGGAGGAAGCGATGAAAAAAATAGTGGTAAAAGCTTGTGCGCTCGCCGCGGGTGTAGTGCTTTCGCTGACAGGCTGTCAGAAAAAAGCACCAGCTCCTGACGGGGCATCCGGCGCTGTCGTATTGGAGATGTATTATTATAAACAGGAAAATCAGGAGGGACTAAAAAACATCATTCGAGCATTTGAGCGCGCGAATCCGGGTATCACGATCAACACGCTTATCATCCCGAACGATGCCGACGCTGCGATGTCTGCGCGTGCTGCTCAGGGTGCTCTGCCTGATATCCTCCAGATGCAGTCCTATTCGCGCATTCGGGAATACGCGTCGAAAGGGTACCTGCTCGACCTGTCTGACCAGCCGGCGATGGAACGAGCATTGCCAAGTGCGCTGCCTGCGGTTTCATGGAACGGCCGGCAATACGCCCTGCCGATGGATTACGCGGGGATCGGCATCATCTATAATAAAGCGATTTTTAATGCGGTCGGTATTACACCGCCGACAACATACCGCGAGCTCATCGCCGTATGTGAAAAGCTTGAAGATGCCGGCATCGTACCGTTTGCAGCGCTGCTCAAAGAAAACTGGTCGGTTGGGCACTTTATCACGCTTGTCCACACGGCGCTCCTAAAAGAAAAAAACGTCACCCCTGATGCGTTTATCGCTAGCATGGCCGCAGGAACAACGAGTTACGGCGTCGTGGACAGCGCAAAGCTGTTCAGCGTCATGGACTTCTATCATGAAAACATGAATCCGAACGCTGCGGAGATGGGCGGCGGCGAACAGCAGCAGTCGTTTGCAAAGGGTGAGGCTGCGATGATGGTGCAGGGATTGTGGTCGTACGTTGACGCACAGAAACTCAATCCAACCCTCGATGCGGGCTTCATTCCGTTTCCGGTGTACAACGACGCCGCGATGAACACGTTCTATGCCGACGTCGACTCCACTTTCGGCGTCTCTTCCCAATCGTCGCCGGAAAAACAGGCGGCGGCGCTCGCATTCATCAACTGGCTTGCAACTGCGGACGGCGCGGCGCTGTGGATGAACGAATACAAGCTCATTCCGCCGTTTGCAGGCGTGGACGTGTCATCGTTCGGCGGACCGTACGTCGATCTGATGACATCGGTTGAAGAGCAGGGCGCTCTGCCGTGGGCGTTTTCCCAGTATCCGTCGGATGTGTTTGAAGACGCGTGCAAAAACGGCGCCCAGCAATACCTGATGAAACGGCGGTCTGCTGCCGACGTTATCCGTCGGATCGACGAGCAGTGGGCGGCATCCGTTCATAAATAGGAAGGCTGGGGCGTTGTAAGCCCTACCCACCCACTGAACAATGGCGGGGCCGCCGTGCGGGTACGTTTTTTCCCCGGCGGCTTTTGTAACGCGGCGGGTTATTTTGTATGGTTGAAAAGAAATATAAAAGAACGCTGTATTTTCTCCTGTTCATCCTTCCGTGCCTTGTGTTGTATGCGCTTTTCTGCATTGTTCCGTTCGTGCGGGGTATCGGTATCTCGCTGCGGCAGTGGGACGGGCTAACGCCGCGAACGCCGCTCTCGCTCAATCGGGCGGAGTTTGAATCGCAGATTTTGGACACGCTCACCGCGGAGCGCGATCGGGACTATGTGCTCAGCATCTATCGGTACGATGCCGCTGACGATTCGTACAAGCGGTTTTCTGTGGGCGGCACTGCGCGCATAAAGCTCGAGCGCATCATTAAGAAGACAAAGTATGAACCGGAATTCAATAAATTCGTCGGTCTCGATAATTACAAAAAGATTTTTACCGGCCGTGCACATGCGGATTTTTATCCGCACGTTTCTCAGATTGCACAGTATGAGCGGACGTCCCAGCTCAAGCGCTCCATCGGCGCGGCACAGTTCAAAAACGAAGTGCTTAAAGGCGCAGCGCAAAACGAGGCCTGGCGCGCCGTGCTCACCGCTGCCTATTTGTACAACGAGCAGAGCGATACGTATGTACTTGCCGACCGTTACAGCGAACGGCACGCGGACGATGCACTGTGGAATTTAATTGAAAGCGGTGAAAACGCTCATGCTGCCGCGCTGACGGCTACCATCCTTGATGAATATATGCGTGCGGTCAAAGAACGCTCTGTGACCGCTCCGTCTGGTGCTGCGGCAGCGTATACCGAGGAGTTTGTGGCAGCACAGGGGCTCGATGCCGCATCCGCAACAGTATTTTATCGCTATGCGGAGACGATCGATGAAATCGCGACGGTAAAAAATGCGCTCGCGGACGCGTGGGTAGTGCAGAGCTTCAACATGGGCGTCATCGGTTTTACGCTGTTTTTCGCCGTGTTTTCCGTCATCGGTATAAACGTACTCGCGTTTGCGCTCGCGCTCGCACTGGACACCGGTATCCGCGCACAGAAAGCGTTCCGCACGGTGTTTTTTCTGCCGAATGTGCTTTCGATGATTATCGTCGCGCTCATCTGGTCGATGCTGTTCAACCAGTTGCACCCGGCGGTCACCGGCATTGACCGATGGATTTCCGACGCGCACAAAACACCGTGGCTGCTCGTGCTTGTGGCGGTGTGGCAGGGCGCAGGCTACTACATGATTGTGTATCTTGCTGGCTTACAGAACATTCCGACGCAAGTCATCGAAGCGTCAAAGATAGACGGCGTTACCGCCGGGCAACGCTTCAGGCATATCACGATGCCGCTGATGATTCCATCGCTCACCATTTCATTTTTTTTGATGATTGCGAATGCGCTCAAAAGTTTTGATTTGATTTTTGCTCTGCTCGGCCCGACCGGCTACGCGACGGGCACCGTGCCGTTCGTCATGGACATTTACTTTGACGCGTTTTCTAAAAAGCAAGCGGGGCTCGCTACTGCGAAGGCGATGGTGCTCTTTCTAGTGATTGTGCTCATAACCGGTGTTCAGCTGTACGTTATGAAACGGAAGGAGGTGGAAACGTGAACAGTGTCAAGCACAAAAAACGATATTCTCTGAGGCGCGTGGTACTCATTGTGGTGCTGACGGTTTGTGCCGTGTTCTTTCTCTATCCGATGATCTTTGTGGTGCTCAATTCGTTCCGTTCCACAAACGACATCATCCTGAATCCTGCCGCGTGGCCGGTCAAACCGTACTTCGGTAACTATGCGACGGCGTGGAAAGAGATGCACTTTCCGAAAGTGTTTTTAAATACACTCGCGATTACGGTGTTCGGCACCGGCGGCATCATACTGACGTCTGCGCTCTGTGCGTATGCGCTTGCCCGTTCGGATACACGTGTTTCGTGGGTGCTATACGGTTTTTTTGCGTTTTACCTTGTCATTCCGTTTCAAATCATCATGGTGCCTATCGGTGAGCTTGCCGCGGATCTGCACCTGATGAACATTCCGGGCATTATCCTCATGTACTGGGGCTTAGGCTGCCCAACGGCGATTTTTATGTTTCACGGCTTTATTAAAAGTGTGCCACGGGAGCTTGAAGAGTCCGCCGCACTGGACGGCGCAGGCAAGTTTTACATTTTTTTTGTAATCGTGCTGCCGCTCATCAAAACGATTGTCGCGACGATTGCGGTTATCGACGTGCTGTGGATGTGGAATGATTTTCTGCTGCCGTTGCTCGTCATCAAGCAGGGGACAATTCAGTTAGCACAGCAAGCGTTCAAAGGACTGTCCGTAAACAAGTATGGGCCGCTGTGTGCGTCGCTCACGATTTCTTCGATACCGATTATCATTTTCTATCTTTCGCTCCAGAAGTACATCATCAAGGGGATCGCTGCGGGTGCAGTTAAAGGATAGGCGTGCACGGTAAAAACGATAGCCGTGTAAGAAGCACACTTCTGTGTCGCGCGTCTCGTCCAGTTGGAGCAGTCGAGCAGTTCGTTCAGCTGCTCCGCGCACAAGCTCGTGCTCGCCGTCATCGGAAGACTCGTGCACTTTATAAGCGATGTGTGCGTTGTCGAGCAGGCGCATAGAATTTGTTTTTTTAATCAGTGCTATTCTGTTTTCTCAGCGACTGATAGCGCGTCGGGAACATCTTCGTTGGTGGCACCCAGATAGTAGGTTTTGATGGGCGGAAAACCGTTGAATCCTACACTCGCGTAGCTTGCAGTGTACGCTCCCGTAGAAAGCCAGTACACTTTATCCCCTATTTTCAAATCGATGGGCAGTCGGTACTTGCAGTCTTCATACATGATGTCGGCACTGTCGCACGTGGGACCGGCAAGGATCACCTCACCCTCTTTACCGGTACCGTCCTTGTCTGTGACTACCGGATACTTGATGGACTCGCCGAGCGTTTCAATTAAACCGTTGAATTTGCCGGTGTCCAGATACACCCAGCGGCTGAGCGCCGTGTTGTTTTTGCGGCTGATGAGTACCACCTCGGAAGTGAGGATGCCGCTGTCGCCGGTAAGAGACCGTCCCGGTTCGAGCACAATCAGCGGGATATCTTCACCGAAGTCGTCGTAGAGGTAGCGCGTAATTTCGCCTGCGTAGTCCTGAAGATCGTTCGTGGGCTGAATGTAATGCGCAGGAAAACCGCCGCCCATGTTTATCATGGTGAGCCTGATGCCTTCTTCCTCCTCAAGGCTCGTAAACAGGTACTTAGTCTTGGCGATTGCGTCGTTCCACTGGCCAATGTCACGCTGCTGGCTTCCCACGTGGAAGCTGATGCCATAAGGGGTGAGCCCTAGGTCGCGCGCTTGCACCAAAAGGTCATAGGCCATATCGGGGTGGCAACCGAATTTGCGTGACAGCGGCCAGTCCGCCGTGGTAGAGTTCTCTACCAAAATGCGCACGTACACGCGCGAACCGGGCGCTTCTCGGGCGATGTTCTTAAGGTCGTCCCGAGAGTCCGTGGCGAACATGCGTACTCCTTTCTGGTAGAAGTACGCCACGTCGCGCGCTTTTTTTATCGTGTTGCCGAAAGACATGCGGTCAGGAGAAATGCCGAGCGCGAGTACCGCGTCAAGCTCGTAGCGTGAAGCGATGTCAAAGTTGGAGCCTAGTCGGTCGAGCATCGTGAGTACTGGAATGCCAGGGCACGCTTTGACAGCGTAATAGATGTGGGCGAACGGGAAGGAATCTTTGAGCTGCTGGTAATTCCGCTTTATGATGTGGAGATTCACCACAAGATGGGGGGTCTCCAGATTTTTGGAAAACTCCTTAAAGCGTTGCCAATCGTTGTCTGACACAAATTCTTGACGATTAAACACGGTCGTTCATCTTTCCTTTTAAAATTAAAACTACAATACGTGTCTACGGTACGGCACGATACATGGCTGATAGTAGCATAAATGCCCCCCGTGTACCAGCGCTTTTTTAAAATTTTCGCGTTTTTACTGGAAAGGCTGCGTTAATACCGAAGCGGTTTTCTGCAGGTGATGTGAAGAGCGCAAGCGATATCTGTCCCTGACGTTTAACCGGTGACAGGCGCTTTTTGTGCGGTAAAGCAGCACGCACAGGCAGCGTCGTGCTCTTGGCGACGCACTAAAAAGTGTGCCGTATATCGGTGCTGCACGTACGGTGGAGAGGAGTGTACTGCGCAAGGCATGATGTATAATTGTTCAATTTTTCTCCACACATATGCACAACGTGATGTGCTAGCGGCTTTGTACGGATACAACCGTATCGGAACGTAGACATACGCGTCGCTTGAGGAAGCCGGCGGATTTTATTATACTAGTGTGCTGTCAGAGGTCAGGAAAAACTATATGCTCAACAAAATGCGGAATATCGGAATCATGGCGCACATCGACGCGGGAAAGACGACGACGACGGAGCGCATCCTGTATTATACAAAGAAGATTCACAAAATCGGCGAAATCGATGACGGACAGGCAACGATGGATTTTTTGCCGCAGGAACAGGAGCGCGGTATTACGATTGCGAGCGCAGCGACGACGACGGAATGGAACGGTGTACAGATAAATATCATAGACACGCCGGGACACGTTGATTTTACCGCGGAAGTGGAGCGCAGTTTGCGGGTACTTGATGGAGCGGTAGCGGTGCTGTCTGCGGTTGACGGCGTGCAGCCGCAGACGGAGACCGTGTGGCGGCAAGCAGACACATTCAACGTGCCGCGCATTTGTTTTGTCAATAAGATGGACCGCGCAGGTGCGGATTTTTTTTCCGCCATGGACAGTGTACACACAAAGTTCGGTGTGGAATGCGCTGCGCTCCAACTGCCGATCGGAGAAGGCGCGGATTTTGAGGGCGTCATCGATTTACTCAACATGAAGGAACTCCGCTGGAACGCTGCGGATGAAGGCGCAACGATTACGCTTTCCGCTATTGCTGATGAACGCACGGCAGCTGCAAAACAGTGGCGGGAAAAACTGGTTGATCAGATTGCCTCGAACGACGATGAGCTTGCGGAACTGTATCTTACTGGTGCAGATATTTCTGTTTTGCAGCTGCAGCAGGCGTTGCGTCGTGAAGTGATTGCACGGCAGCTGGTACCGTTCGTTATGGGAAGCGCGCGCCACAATCAGGGCGTGCAGCCGCTGCTCGATGCGGTGGTGGACTATCTGCCTGCTCCTGACGAAATTGCTCCGGCGGAAGGCATTCAGGTAAAAAAAGAGAAAGAAGAAAAAATCTCTGTGCCGTGTTCTGAAGACGGCGCGCCAGCCGGACTGGTGTTTAAGATTCAGCACGATGCAAACATGGGATTGCTGTGTTTTGTGCGCATGTATTCCGGAAAGATTACCGCGGGTTCGGCAGTGTACAACGTGAACAAAAAAAAGCGCGAGCGTGTTAATCGCATCTTGCGCATCAATGCGGATAAAAGCGAGACGATGGACAGTGTTCGCGCCGGAGATATTGCGGCTATTGTCGGCTTAAAACTCGCGCAGACTGGCGACACGCTCGGAAGTGAGGGAATGCCAATTCTGCTTGAGCAGCCGGTTTTTCCTGAACCGGTTATTTCCGTGGCGCTTGAGAGCGAATCGCTTGCAGAGCGCGAAAAAATGAACGACACGCTCGCCATCTTGTCCCGCGAAGATCCAACGTTCACCTATCATGACGATGCGGAAACCGGGCAGCTCATCATCAGCGGCATGGGCGAGCTGCACCTCGATGTTCTGGTGACCCGCATGCGCGATGATTTCAAAGTGCAGTGCCGTGTCGGTTCTCCGCAGGTGACGTACCGCGAATCGGTTGCACAGTCAGCGGAACTGACGGAAACCTTTAGCAAAGTGCTCGCTGGAAAAGAAACTGCGGCTGCCCTGACCGTACGCGTTGCGCCGCAAGCGCCAGGATCTGGAAACGCATACGTGTGCACCGCATCCTTAGGGGGGATACCTGATGACATCGTTGCTGCGGTTGAACGAGGATTCCAAAACGCGCTCACCGCGGGTATTCGCTACGGATATCCCTGTACCGATATCGCCGTGACGGTGACGGACATCGCCTACAACGAGGTGACGGCAACGCCATTTGCATTTGAAGCGTGCGCGGCGCAGGCTTTTGACCGCGTGTGCGCTGCGGCCGACCCGCAGATCCTTGAGCCAGTCATGAATGTTGACATCGAATGTCCAAAGGAATTTGTCGGAGAGGCGATGAGCCTGGTAACCGGCCGCGGTGGCATGATCCTTGGGCAGGACTCGAAAACGTCTGGAGAACTCATCCATGCGCAGGCACCAATGGCAAAACTTTTCGGCTTTACGACGAGTCTCCGCTCGGTTACGCAGGGACGCGCATCGTTTACGCTTGTGTTCAGCCATTTTCAGGTAAAGCCCGGCGGACTTGAGCGTTCATGGTGACCGGCAGACTGCTTGTGCGAGTGCACGCACGAGGGGGAAGCGCAGTCGCACAAGCATAATTGACAGCGTGGCTGTTTTTTGATAGTATAATTTCTACACGCGGGGATGGTGGAATTGGTAGACACGCCAGCTTGAGGTGCTGGTGCTGAAAGGCGTGCCTGTTCAAGTCAGGTTCTCCGCAATTATATGCGGCGGTGTGCAGAACCGCCATTCTGGGGAGAGAAGATTGCTGGATTTCCGGCAATCTTTTTTATTGTGCGAAAAATAGTATGGGAGCTGTTTTTATTAATTGTGCGGCGGTGATTGTCGGCTCGCTTATCGGCGTTCTGCTTTCACGGCGTATGACGGAAGCATACACTGATGCGGTTCAAACTGCTGCCGGCGTTGTCAGCATGGTGCTCGGTATGCAGATGGCGTTTTCGTACGAAAACGTAGTGTACCTTGCGCTGTCGCTGTTGGCGGGCGGACTCCTCGGTACGTGGTGGAATATAGACGGCGCGGTCATGCAGCTCGGCAGTTTTCTGGAACGGCTTGTGTACCGCAAAAAACAATCACCGGAACGGCAGGACGACCGCGCCTTTGCCGCCGCGTTTTTAAACGCATCGGTGCTTTTTTGCGTCGGAGCGATGGCGATTATCGGTTCGTTTAAGGCGGCAATCGAGCACGACTATACGATTATTTCCACGAAATCGGTGCTTGACGGTTTTATGGCGCTGACGTTTTCCGCCGCCATGGGCATCGGGACGGCATTTTCTGCACTCGTGATTTTGGTATATCAGGGCGCGCTGACACTGCTCGCGATTGCCGTACAGCCCTTTGTTTCAGAGACGCTCATACACGAGCTTACCGGTGTCGGCGGCGTGCTCATCATACTGATCGGTATAAACCTTGCAAAAGTGCGGCACATCAAGACGGCGAATTTTTTGCCAGCGATGCTCGTGATGGTAGTGCTCGTGTGTACCGAATCGTTTTTTAAAGCGCGGCTGTCGCTCTAAATAATCCAGCGTGGATGGCGCCACACTTTTTGCGAGCGGAACTTCGGGCAGCTGGCGCAGATAAAACAGTTCAGAAAAAAATCGCGTATATAGAATCGGTTTGACTTATCCGAATTTCTGATTTACAATAACGGTGCACGGATGTGTTCAGAGGAATCCTATGGCGAAAGTTGAATTGAAAGGTATCGGTAAAATATATGATGGCGATGTACGTGCGGTGACGAATGCGAATATCACGGTAGAAGATAAAGAGTTCTGTGTATTTGTGGGACCGTCAGGCTGCGGAAAATCGACGACGCTCCGTATGATCGCAGGGCTTGAGGATATCAGCGAGGGGAAGTTGTACATCGATGGCCTTGAGATGAACGACGTGCCACCGAAGGATCGCGACATTGCGATGGTGTTTCAGAATTACGCGCTCTATCCGCATATGACGGTGTATGACAACATGGCGTTCGGCTTAAAAATCAGGAAAGTGGACAAAGCAGAGATTGACCGACTGGTGCGGAAAGCTGCCGCGGATTTGAATCTGACGGAATACCTTGACCGCAAGCCACGGGCGCTGTCGGGCGGGCAGCGGCAACGGGTGGCGGTAGGACGTGCAATCGTGCGTAACCCCAAAGTGTTTCTGTTTGACGAGCCGCTTTCAAATCTTGACGCCAAGCTGCGCGTTACGATGCGATCAGAGCTTGCGTCGCTGCACACGCGCTTACAGGCGACGATGATCTATGTAACGCACGATCAGATCGAAGCGATGACGCTCGGCACGAAGATTGTCGTGATGAAGGACGGCATCATTCAGCAAATCGGTGCACCGCTTTTTCTGTACAACAATCCTATCAATAAATTTGTTGCGGGATTTATCGGAACACCACCGATGAATTTTATGACGGTGCAGGTGCAGGAAAAAGGCGGCCGCATTGTGTGCGACGAAGGCTCGTTCGAGGTTGCGCCGACGGATGAACAAGCGGAACTGTTGAAAGCGTACGTAGGAAAAAACGTGTCGTTCGGTATCCGCCCAGAGAATGTGCGCTATACAGATCGGTCGGGAGAGGCGAACAGTATGCATCTGCGGATAGTGAACAAGGAGCCGCTCGGTGCGGATACCCATCTGTATCTGATGAGCACGAAGGGACAGCACATCATCGCGCGCGTGAACAGCACGCCGGAGTCGATTTTAATTGGCGACACGATTACGGTAGTGCCGGATATGGCAAAAGGAAAATTTTTTTCACTCGAAGAAGGCGAGCTCAATATTTGCGATAGGGATAAAATCGAAAAGAAGTGGTAATGCTGTCCGTGGAGTGCGGATGGCGGAAGAAAAACGCGATGCGGAAAAATAGTTTTTTCCCAAGGCGGCGTGCATGCCTCCTCCAGTTGCACGAAAACGGTGCAGTCATCATGTGTTGCACAGTTGATCGCAAGGGCGCGCGCGCTCTTGGCGTTGTCGGTTCATTGCATCATCGCTTCTGATTGTGTACAATTACGGTATGAATCTCAACGACATGCGGAGTAAGGCGTATCAATCGGGAAAAGGTGAGAGTGCAGCCACGCAGCCTTTTAAAAAAGTGAATGAAGCGCTTTCTGTTCTTTTTGCTGACAAATCACCAACCGACCGTAAAGACGACGGGCTGATCAAAGTGCCTGTGGCGGATAACGGTGCCGTTCACCACCCGGCATCCGCGGTTACAGAAAAGGAGAGCGTTTACCGACGGGTCGCAAAATTTTTGTTGTTAATCGGCGTTGATGAAGCGGCGAAAGTGCTACCGCATTTGACAGAAGCGCAGACGGAACGGATTATTCCCGAACTTGCATCGATTCGGGCAATCAGTCCGGAAGAAAAAACCGCCATCCTTGAGGAGTTCAACGGTCTGCTTGAGCAAGCGCGCGCTCGCGGTGGCGTGGGCGCTGCGCGGGAGATTTTGGAAAAAGCGTACGGCACACAAAAAGCGGCGGCGGTGCTTGAACGGGCAGTAGCCTATCCCGACGGTACGCCGTTTGACTATTTGGCAGATGCAGAGCCAGAGCGCATCGCTGCCCTTTTGTCTGATGAATCGGATGAAGTGCGCGCTCTGGTGCTTTCGCGGCTTGCCCCACCGCAGGCGGCAGCGGTTATTACAGCGATGAATGCTGATGAACAGGCACGCGTCGTGACGCGGCTTGCAAAGCTACAGGCGATTTCGCCAGAAGTTATTCGGCGTGTTGACAGAGCCGTGCATAAAAAAATGCTTTCACAGACAGCGGAGCACGCAGAACACATTGACGGGCGTTCTGCGCTCGCAGACATCTTGCGGAAAATGCCCGCTCAGGCTGAAAGTGGCATACTCGACGCGCTGTCGAAAAGCGACCCTGAGCTTGAGAGCGATGTACGCAAACGGCTCTTTACGCTCGACGATATACTGTATGCAGATGATCGATTCATGCAAGAGACGCTGCGGACGATGAGCGACAACGATATCGCGTTTTTGCTGGCGGCAAAACCGGACGCCTTCCGTACAAAAATATACGCGAACATTTCATCGGGACGTGGCGATGTCATTTTAGAGCAAGAGCAACTTTTAAAACCGATACGCCGTCAAGACTGTGAGCGTGTTACCGCGCAGTTTTTTGATCACCTGCGGCACGCATATGAGCGCGGTGCGCTCCGCATCCATGGGCGAGATGATGAGGAGTATGTTCAATAAAAATCGTCCGACTGTGTTTTGCCGGCGTGCCGGCAGCGCGGCGTTGGGCGCAGTATGATGCAGCATGATACCGAGGGAAAAATAGTGAACGAGTTTTATCGAGGTTTTGATCTCATTTCCAGAACGCCGCTTCCCGATTACAGCGCGACCGGAATATATGTACGCCACAGAAAAACGGGGCTTGAAGTTTTTCATGTACAGAACGATGATGAAGAAAATTTATTTGCATTCGTGTTTCGGACGCCGCATCCACGGGCAACCGGTGTAGCGCACATCATTGAACACTCGGTACTCTGCGGCTCCGAAAAATTTCCCCTCAAGGAACCGTTCGTCAATTTAATCAATCAAAGCATGAACACATTTTTAAATGCGTTCACGTATCCTGATAAAACAGTGTATCCTGCAGCATCGCTCAATCGGACGGATTATTTTAATGTGATGGACGTATACGCTGATGCGGTTTTTTTCCCGTTGTTGTCGCACGAAACGTTTTTGCAGGAAGCTCATCGGCTTGAAATTGCTGAAGACGGCACGCGGACAATACAGGGGGTGGTGTACAACGAAATGAAAGGCGCATATTCTTCGTTTGCGTCGGTAGCAGGAGACGCGCTGCTGCGTTCACTGTTTTCTGGGACGGTGTATGAATACGATTCTGGCGGAGAGCCGCTTGTCATACCAACGCTTACCTATGAAGAGTTTCGTGCTTTTCACGCGGCATGCTACCGGCCAGACAACGCGCTCCTTTTTTTGTACGGTTCAATTCCAACTGAAGTGCAGCTCGATTTTATCCAGCGCGCGGTGCTCGATCGGCTGGAAAAAAAATATCCGGTGCCGCCGATACACACCCGTTTTCCTGCGGTTCCTTCAGAGATAGCTCGGCTGCTGCAGCTTGCTCCAATGCCGACGCCGGTAACGGTACGCACGTCTGCGCCAGATACCGGTGTGCAAGGTTCCTATGCTGTGATGAACTGGCGGCTCGGCAACACGGACGACATACAATCATTTATGGAGATTGTTTTTATCATGCAGGTACTGACCGGCCATGACGGCTCGCCAATCTCCAAAGCGTTGCTGGATACCGACTATGGCGACGGGTTAGTTATAGAAATTGAAAGCAGTTTTCGGGCACTAGCCGTGTGTATTGGATTGAGCGGCGTAGATGCGTCCTCTGCTGATGCCGTTGCCGACGTGCTTATGGATACCTTGAATAATTGCGCGACACACGGCGTTCCGTCGGAAAGCGTTGCAAGTGCGGTGCTCGCCGTTGATTTTGCAAACCGTGAGGTGACACGCGCTGGCGGTCCCTATGCGCTTGAAATTTTGTCTCGCGCAGTTGCCGGATGGAACTACGGTACGGATCCGGCAACTCGGACGTTGTATCGCGCCGCGTTCGATACTGTTCAACGGCAGCTTGCAGAAAATCCTGATTACTGCAAAGAATTGATACGTCGCCTTTTTCTTGAGAACACCGCGCGGTCGTTTGTGGTGGTTACGCCGGATGCCCGGTATCTCGCTGATCGGGCGGTGGCAGAACAACAGCTCGTTGCAACGCGTGCCGCCGAAACAACGGATGCGGCTATCAAAGATCAGCAAGCGGCACTGCATGCGTATCAGTATCGCGAGGAAACGAATGAAGAAGCATCCTGTATTCCGCAT
>JAFUFE010000182.1 GCA_017470085.1 Treponema sp. | reverse complement strand
GTTCAACGACGAGTATTTTTCTGAGACCGCGTTCCCACGCTTCAACAGCGGTGGCAAGCCCGGCAGGACCGGCGCCAACAACGAGGAGTTCATACGCATCAGCGGCAGCGCTCACAGCATTCCTCCTGTTGTTTCGTTCTGCCGGTGAGCAGGTAGGAGCCTGCTTTATCTTGCAGCACATCATGCCAGCTGACGTGTGCTTCGTTCATGAGCAGCTCCATAACGCGCGGACTACAAAATCCTCCCTGACACCGCCCCATGCCGGTACCGCACCGGCGGTTGATGCCGTCCACAGAGACGGGCGGCACCGGAGTGCGCAGCGCGTCGATGATTTCTCCTTCCGTGATTGTTTCGCAGCGACAGATGACCCTGCCGTAAAGCGGGTTTTTTTTGATGAGCCTTTGTTTTTCCGAAACGGAAAGTCGTTCAAACGCGATTCGCTTTCGTGAGTCGACGTATGATTTTTTCTCTTCCAGTGCGAGGCCTGCCTGTTCAAGCAGCGTCAGGCATGTGGTCGCAATCGCAGGGGCAGCGCTCAAGCCCGGTGACTTTATGCCGGCAAGGTCGATGAATCCCGGCGCGCCGTCTGCTTCGCCGATGATGAAGTCTTCTCTGTCGTGGTTCGCACGCACGCCGGCGAAATTTCTGATAGACGAGCGAAGGTCTATCGAAGGGATGGATTTTTGTGCCCGCGCTGCGATGTAGTCAAGTCCGCTGTGTGTTACGCGGACGTCGGTGCGGCTGCAGGGCGCGGCGTTCGGCCCAACGATGATGTTTCCTCCGGCCGTCGGCGCAACGAGCACACCTTTACCGGCTGCCGTGGGACACTGAAAGATGATGTGCCGCACCAAGTCTCCGGCAGTTTTGTCCAAAAGGTAGTATTCTCCACGAGTGGGCTGTATGTGAAAAGCCGGCGGTGATACCATATTGTGTATGATGTCCGCATAAACGCCCGCCGCGTTTACCACATATGTTGCGGTGATGCACGCTCCTGATTCGCTTTGTATGCAGTAGCCGCCTTTTTCCGGCCGCGTAATGCCGGTCACTCGAAAATTTCTGCACAGCTCTGTGCCGTTCCGAACTGCGGTTTCAATAAAGGCAAGCGCATATTCCCATGAATAGACAACACCAGCGGACGGGCAGTAGAGCGCGCCTTTCACCTGTGGTGAAAGGCGCGCATCCAGATGACGTGCCTGCGCGGCGTTCAGCAATTCTTGACCGGGAACACCATTTTTCGTGCCGCGGTCAAAGAGCATTTTAATGGCGGCAAGCTCACCGTTGGACAGGGCAATCACGAGAGAGCCCGTCCATCGCACCGGGACGTCGAGTTTCCGGCACAGTTCCTTCGCCTGTGCAACGCCCGCCACATTGAGCTGTGCCATGAGTGTGCCAGGCTGCGGATCGTAACCGGCATGGAAAATACCGGAGTTCGCTTTTGATGTTTCGTCTGCAACATCATTTTCCGCTTCAAGCACGATGACTGATGCCGTGTATTTTGAAAGCTCATACGCGACGGCGGCACCTACAACACCGCAGCCGATGATTGCGACGTCGTACTGCATCACTCCTCCTTTTCGCTTTGGTGCTGCTTTCATCTTCAAATAAAATATGCAGAGACGATGTCTGCTAGACGGTGATTGTATGATAGTATACGGCACCATCAGTATATGATCGCTTGTATAAAAAAGCAAGAAATTTTTCCGCCGTATAACACGGGACGCTGCTACTATCTGTTTTGTTTATATTACTAGTACATTTTTTGACGATATGATACAATAAATTGTGATGAGGAGGCTTATTTTTATGAGTACACAATTTTCGGGGGGGGGGGTATTTATAAGAAGAAAATACCCTTCTTGTTGGCGATTACGTAGTCAACATGCGTCGATGTATCTGCGCTGCATAATGAGCCGTGTTTTACCGGCACATGCAACCGGAGGGGGTAAACACAATGACGCATGTTTCTAACAATCGATGGAAAATCGTATTCGGTGCATGCGCCATCATCGTCTGTGCTGTGGGCATCTCCGCTGCTATCGGTAAACGCGTATTCCGCACGCAGACAGATATGCTGCTTGAGCAGATTGCCGCTACAGAAACATTACGGTTTTCTTCAGACTTAAACAATCAAATCGTGCTCGTACTGCAGATGACAAAGTCTCCGGCAATACGCGCGTATCTGGCAAATCCTGCTGACGCTACTGTGCGTTCACGCGCATACGAAGAATTTGCCGTTTACAAAAGTACGTTTCCAAGTGATACGGTGTTCTGGGTATCTGACGTAGAAAAAGATTATTACCACAATATGGCGTTTGCAAGCCATGTTGATCCTGCCCGTGCGGAAGACTACTGGTACAACTACACGCTCTACGAAACGGACGTGTATAATTTCAATATCAATTTTAATGCAGACATCAATCAAGTAATGCTGTGGATAAATGCGCCGGTACGCAGTGCAGACGGTACGCCGCTCGGCATGGTCGGTACTGGCGTTTCGCTTTCAGAGTTTGTTAATAGCATGTACGAGGAAATTCCTGCTGGCATTACGATGTACCTGTACAATGCAGAGCTTGAAATCACAGGAGCATCTGATGCATCGATATTAAAAGACAAGCTCAAAATTACCGACCGTATCGCCGGCGTGCAAAAAGAAAACCTACTGTCGGAAGAAAAGGCATTCGTTTCCACGCGTCGGACGGAGATGCTCATCGCGCCGCTTTCCGCAGTCGGTTGGCATATCGTACTTTCGGCAACCTACACCGTACGCGATTTGCTGCAATATGCGAGCACGCCGTTTTTAATCATCATCGTTGCCTGCCTTATTGCAGCGGTAGCGACGTTTATTACACGGCTTATGAAAGATTTAGGACAGCTTGAACGAGCGGTTGAAAATCTTTCGTCCGGAAACGCTGACTTAACACAGCGCATCACCATTACAGACAGCATGGCCGCGCGGTTTGTTCGTCCGCTTGCGGAAGGATGCAACGAGTTTATCATTAAATTGCATCACATTATGACGGAGGTAAAAGATTCCAAGGGGCTGCTTTTACATGCGGGAAATGATTTAGGCATGAGCACGATGGAAACATCAAGCGCAATTACGCAGATTTCAGCGAACATCAACACCATGCACACAGAGATAACACGGCAGAACGGAAGCGTGGAAGAAACGGCGGGCGCAGTGAATCAAATTGCCCAGACCATCGGCTCGCTTGAAACCATGATTGAAGCGCACTCGACCGGCGTGCACGAGGCGTCTGCTGCCGTTGAAGAAATGATGAGCAACATCACGTCCGTCTCTCATTCTGTAGAAAAGATTGCCGGTTCGTTTGATGTCTTACTCACAAATGCACAAAACGGTTCGCGTGAACAAGACGGCGTGAACGAACAGATTCAGCGGATTGTCGTACAGTCGGAGATGTTGCAGGAAGCAAATGAAGCTATTCAGAACATCGCCGAACAGACGAATCTCCTTGCCATGAACGCGGCGATTGAGGCGGCGCATGCGGGCGATGCAGGAAAAGGTTTCAGTGTTGTTGCTGATGAAATCAGAAAGCTGTCGGAAACATCTACGGCGCAGTCGAAAGTCATCGGGCAGCAGCTAACGAGTATCAAAGAATCGATTGCACAGGTAGTGAACTCATCGGCGGCTTCGAGCGGCGCATTCCGTTCTGTGTCCCAGAAAATAAAAGATATCGATGAAGTAGTGCGGCAGGTAAAGCTTGCACTGAGTGAGCAGTCAAGCGGTTCACAGCAGCTCGGCGCCGCGCTCCGCACCATGAACGACAGCACCGCCGAAGTACGAAATGCGAGCCATGAAATGGTGGCAGGAAAAAACGCTATTCTGGCAGAAATCGGCAAGCTGCAAGCGGTAACCGCCGTCATCATGCAGAGCATTGCCGAAATGACCGGCGGCGCGCAAAAGATCAACAACGTCAATACCGAGTTTGAAAAAATTTCGGGCACGGTAAAAGAATTGATCGACGCCATCAGCGCCGAAATCGATCAGTTTGCCGTGTAAGTGCGAACATCGACCAGCGTTTTCTCTATAAAAAACAGGGCGCCTGCCTGCCGCTTATACAAGCGGCAGGCACCGGGCTTTTCGCGGTTGCAGTATGGCGGCACTGATAGAGCGTGCCGCCATGTACCGAGCGCTCATTTTTGCAAAAATGAGCGCTCGCCGCTCCAATCCCTGTCGCAAAAACAGCCACTACACGCTGCGTATCATTTTCTCTGTTCGTCTGCCAACCGCTGCGGTGCTGGCCGGTGGCCACTGTACTGGCGTCCGCACGCTGCGCGCAATCGGATGGAGCGCACTGTTCGATGATTGATGGATTGACCATTGCCGAGTATTCCACTATGATTTTGGTATGAAGACGTCAGTGATAGGGTTTCCGCGTATCGGAAAAGACCGCGAATTGAAATTTGCCAGTGAGAAATATTTTGGCGGAGCGATTGATGCCGCTGGACTTGAAGCGACCGCGCGCGCCGTGCGTGCATACGGCTGGAAAACAGCACAGCATGCAGGAATCGATTTTATCCCGTCGGGAGATTTTTCGTTTTATGACAATATGCTCGACACGGCGGTTATGCTCGGTGTTATTCCGGAGCGGTATGCGGCGCTCAACCTTTCGCCGCTCGACACGTATTTTGCCATGGCGCGCGGTTATCAGGGGAGCGCGGGAGATGTCAAAGCGCTTGCGTTGAAAAAATGGTTCAATACGAACTATCACTATCTGGTGCCGGAAATTGAAGACAGCGCGGTGGTTCATCCTGTTGCGGCGCCGCTTGCCGCAGCGTATGCTGAATCGTTGGCGCTCGGAATAGAGACAGTGCCGTCAATTATCGGGCCCTATACATTTTTGCGCTTTGCCCGATTTACCGGAAAAAAATGCGCGGTGGATGTTGCCGACGCGATATCGAATGCCTATGTGGGTATACTGACGGCGCTCGCAGGGCAAGGTGCGGGATGGATGGCGTTTGTGGAGCCAGCACTCGTGCTTGACATGACCAGCGATGATACCGCGTTCTTTACATCGCTGTATGCACCGTTGCTCGAAAAAGCTACTGCCTGCGGTATGCGCCCGATCCTGCAAACTTATTTTGGGGATATCCGCAACTCGTACAAAACAGTGTGTGACCTTGGCTTTGCCGGCATTGGGCTTGATTTTGTGGAAGGAAAACAGACGCGCGCACTTGTGCATGAGCACGGTTTTCCGGATGATGCACTGCTGTTTGCAGGCATCATATCAGGAAAAAATATCTGGCGGGCGGATTATGCAAAAACGGGTGCAGTGATCAGCGAAATTGCGCGCGTTGTTCCTTCCGACCGCATTGTGGTTTCACCGTCGTGTTCGCTGCTCCACGTGCCGTATACGACGGCAGGCGAAACGACGCTCCCGCCAGATGTGGTGCGGCATTTTGCCTTTGCTGAAGAAAAGCTCACTGAACTGACTGAACTTGCAGCGATTGCGCAGGAAACTGAATCGGGGCGCGGTGCGCTGGCACGGAACAAAGACCTCTTTGCTGCACCACGTGTGGCACCGAATGAGTCAGTGCGCCGCCAGTGCGCCGCGCTGACCGACCGCGACATGACGCGCCAGCCTGAGTTTGCCGAACGGGAAGCCATCCAAAAGGCGGCGCTACATTTACCGCTGTTCCCAACAACAACGATAGGCTCTTTTCCTCAGATCAGAGAAGTGCGGTCAGCGCGGGCGCTCGTAAAAAAGGGCGGTATGAGCAGTGCCGAATACGAATCGTTCATACGGGAAAAGATAGCTGCTTGTATTTCACTGCAAGAATCGATAGGGCTTGATGTGCTCGTGCACGGCGAATACGAGCGCAACGACATGGTGGAATATTTTGGAAACTGCCTTGACGGTTTTGTGTTTACGGACAACGCTTGGGTACAGTCGTATGGAACGCGGTGCGTTAAGCCGCCTGTTTTGTGGGGCGACGTTTCCCGCCGCGAGCCAATCACCGTTCCATGGTCAGTCTTTGCGCAGTCGTGTACACAGCGGCCGGTTAAAGGGATGCTCACCGGACCGGTAACCATCCTTAACTGGTCGTTCCCGCGTGAAGACATCAGCCTTCGGGAGCAGGCATTCCAAATAGGGCTGGCCATCCGCGGCGAAGTGCTCGATTTGGAACAAAACGGCATCCGTATTATTCAGATTGACGAAGCGGCATTGCGCGAAAAGCTGCCGCTCCGAAAAGCGGACTGGCACGCGGATTACCTTGACTGGGCAATCAAGGCGTTCCGCCTGGTGCATGCAGGCGTACGGCCGGAAACGCAGATCCACACGCACATGTGTTACAGCGAGTTCAACGACATAATTGCCGACATCGACAGTATGGACGCGGATGTTATCACGTTTGAAGCGTCTCGCTCCGACCTAACGATTCTCGATGCGCTTTCCGCCGCGCACTTCCGCACGGAAGTTGGCCCGGGAGTGTATGACATCCATTCGCCGCGCGTGCCGAGTGTTAAAGAGATGGTCGGTGCGCTTGAAAAGATGGTCACAAAGATTCCTGCGGAAAAACTCTGGGTAAATCCTGACTGCGGCCTTAAAACTCGTGGTGAAGCTGAAACAAAAGAGAGCCTTGCCAATTTGGTGCGCGCGGCACATGAGATTCGCGCGGCACATGCAGTGGATATTCCATGAAACCGTCGTTTTCGTTCGAGGTTTTTCCGCCCCGCACGGATGCTGGCAAAGAAACTATTTTTACCACGCTTGATGCGCTCATAGACCTCAAGCCGGATTTTGTTAGCGTTACCTACGGCGCTGGCGGCAGCACCGGCAATGCGACCGATGTTCTTGCGGGATATATCAGGGAGCGGGGCGTCAAGGCAGTGGCGCACCTATCGGGCATGTACCTGACAGAGCAGGACGTTCACAAACAGCTTGACGCACTTGTAGCCGCGCACGTAACGAGTGTGCTTGTATTGCGCGGAGACGTCGTCCCTGATCGGGTGCCGGCCGGCTCGTTTTCTTATGCAAGCGATCTTGCTGCATATATTTCTGCATACAACGGTACGCCTTTTGAGCTGTACGGCGCCTGCTATCCGGAAACCCATCCTGAAAGCTCGTCAGTGCAGCAAGACGTTCAGGCGCTCAAAGCAAAAGCCGATGCAGGCATCACACATTTTATTTCGCAGCTGTTTTTTGATAACGATGTATTCTATCGATTTTTGGAGCGTGCCCACCGCTGTGGAATTACAGTGCCGATTTCGGCGGGTATCATGCCTGTGGTCAATAGCCGCCGGATCGAGCACGCGATGAAACTGTCAGGCTCATCTGTGCCCAAAAAATTGGCACGCATCATGGAGCGGTACGGCAATTTTCCAGCGGCAATGCGCGACGCTGGCATTGCCTATGCCGTTGACCAGATAGTTGACCTTTTGGCACACGGTGTTGACGGCATTCACCTTTACACCATGAACAGCGTCTCGGTGGCGCGCAGCATAGCATCAGCGGTGCGGAGTCTGTTTTCCATAGCAGGATGAGAACAGTAGACAGAGGAATGCCGCCGCCGGAATGCACTAGAAACGCATCGGCACTGCGGCAGGTGGACTACAGTCGTACCGCAGCAGAAATCGTAAGCTGTGGGTAATTGTCTTTATCGATCCCGACCACTGATACAACACCGGCCTGCAGTGGGCGCTTTGACGTATTCAAGACGCGCGTCAGTGTATTGTTATAGGCGGTGGGATGAATGATACTGTATACGATTTGCAGTATTCGGAAGACAACTGTTGATGCTGCGAGCGCGCACATTGCGATTAGCTCTTCTCGGTGTATCGTCTCGGTAAAAAATATTACCGGGTCAGTTGTTATTTTTGAAATATCGTCAATGTGGTTTTTAAAAAGAAGCGCAATCATGGTGACGTTTCCGGCAAGCAGTAAAGTATCTCCAATCGTGCCGACAAGTCCACCTGCAATGTCTTTTTGTGCCCATGAACCAAACCCAAATCCAAAAGCGGCATTGAGCACGGCCGGCCATTTTTGTTTTTTGTTCGCGCTGGTAAGGACTGCCCGTTCTGTCAGAGAAAGACTTGCCGCCAAACCTGAAATGGCCACTCGGTTTTTATACAGACCGTTGTTGATAAGGTGCTGTACTTCAAGAAAAACGCCGGACAGCTGTCTGGTATTTTCTGATTTTTCGCCGCGCGCAGCCGAACTGTCGTCCTGTGCGGATACTGTCGCGCAACAGAGCCCTATGATGATACAGCCTATCCATATGTTTTTCATGGTGCTATTCCTCCTGATTGTGTACGGATTTTTTGGTGCTGCCGGAATGCAGCATAAAAATACGGTGCGCGGTTTTACTACCGGCAGCAGCAAATCAGCTTTATTAATGCCGTACGGGCTTTAGTATAGCACGATTCGGAGCCGTGATGCTACCGTCCGTCATAAAAAATGCGGCGGCGCCAGACGGATGCCTTTTGTCCGTCGTTAAAATATGCTATACTTTCAACAGGAGAATTGTATTGAGGAGCTCGATATGACACGGCAATCCAGAGAGGGCGGAGTAACGGCGCCGTGCGGCTTTACCGCACACGGTGTTTTGTGTGGCATCAAGGCAGACTGCACGACGCCTGATCTTGCACTCATTTTCTCTGAGCGTCCCTGTGCAGCGGCGGGCGTTTTTACCAAAAACCGTGTGCAGGCAGAATGCGTCCGGCTGACCAGAGCGCACCTTGCTGACGGGCGGGCACAAGCGGTGATAGTGAACAGCGGAAACGCAAACGCTTGCACCGGTCCGACAGGCGCATCCCATGCGGAGCGTATGGCGGCGTGCACCGCAGCGGCGCTCGATATTGCGCCAGAGGATGTGGCGGTGTGTTCAACAGGTGTTATTGGAGTGCCACTGCCCATAGAAAAAATTGAAGGCGCTGTCGGCGTACTTGCGGCGGGGCTGTCAAAAGAAGGCCACGCTGCTGCGCGACAGGCCATTTTGACGACCGACACGCGCTATAAAGAAGCGGCCACACAGTGCGTCATCGACGGGAAAACCGTCACCATCGGTGCGATGTGCAAAGGGAGCGGGATGATCCACATCAACCTGGGAACGATGCTTGCCTTTGTGACCACCGACTGCGCCATATCTGCTGAAATGCTTTCGCGCGCGCTTTCAGACAGTGTCGAGCATACCTTTAACTGTGTGTCGGTTGATGGAGACACCAGCACGAATGACACGCTCGTGATTTTGGCAAACGGTATGGCGGGAAACCGTGAGATTACGCAGGAGGATGAATCCTATCGGACGTTTGTGGCAGCGCTTGACGATGTACAGACGGTACTCGCAAAAAAAATCGCTGCCGACGGTGAAGGCGCCACAAAGTTGATTGAATGCATAGTTACCGGTGCATCCGATGACGCCACCGCGCGTGTGCTTGCCAAGGCAGTTATTTCATCGAATCTGGTAAAGGCCGCGCTCTTTGGACAAGACGCCAACTGGGGGAGAATCCTCTGCGCGCTCGGGTACAGCGGTGCGTCTTTTACCCCGGAGCGCTGCTCAATTCTGTTTGCACGCGCTGATGACAGAGCGTACTCTAGCGGTGCCGATTCAGCAGCCCCCGAACAGGCGGAGCACGTGCAGCCGGTTGTTGTATTTGAAAATGGTGTCCCACAACAGTTTGATGAACGCGCTGTACTGCACATCCTTGGATCTGCGGCAGTTCAGATTCAGGTGATGCTTGCGGACGGGAACGGCTCCGGGTGTGCGTGGGGCTGTGATCTGACGTACGATTATGTAAAAATCAATGGAGCGTATCGGACATAATGGCAGACAGAGCAGAACGGCGTGACGGCGCACTCGATAATGAACACTGGTCAGATGTCTTGATTCAAGCACTGCCGTATTTTAAACAGTGGGTTGGGAAAATCGTTGTCGTAAAATATGGTGGCAACGCCATGCTGAATGACGAACTGAAAGCTGCTGTTATGAAAGATATTGTACTGCTGCACACCATCGGCGTCAACGTGGTACTCGTGCACGGCGGCGGCCCTGAAATCAACCGCATGCTTGACCGCATCGGTAAAAAGAGCACGTTTATCAATGGACTGCGATACACCGATGAAGAGACGATGGACATCGTGCAGATGGTGCTCACCGGGAAACTCAACAATGAGATTGTCGGTATGCTGCTGCAGGAAGGGGGGAAGGCAGTTGGCTTGAGCGGCGTAGATGACGGCCTGTTGCGCGCACGGAAGAAAGTTGCCAGCGAAGGTGATTTAGGATTTGTTGGCGATGTGGTTGAAGTGCACCCTGAAATTGTCCGTTCGCTCATAGAACACGATTTTATTCCGGTGATTTCAACCGTCGCGCTCGGAACGAACGGCGATATGCACTGTTACAATATCAACGCAGACACCGCCGCGGCACAGATTGCTGTTGCACTCAAAGCGGAAAAGTTTGTGCAACTGACAAACGTACCGGGCGTGCTCACCGACACAAACGATCCGTCGTCTATCATTACGCGCATACCGTTTTCCGCCGTAGCGGAACTGATTGCGAACGGCACGATCGGCGGCGGAATGATTCCAAAGGTTGAATGCTGTACCATGGCGCTTTTAGGCGGCGTGCCGCGAACGCACATCATTGACGGGCGGGTGCCGCATTCGCTGTTGATAGAGATGTTCAGCGACCGCGGTATCGGTACGATGATTTTTACCGAATGATTGTTGGCAGGCGGGGTGCGTGTGTCGCCGTTCATCGTGCTATCGGTGGCTCTGGCGCTACTAGTATATGCGCTATCGCCATATATACATTTTGTGAATCGGAGCGATAACGATGAAATCCAAAATCGTCAATAACTATGCCAGCTTTGACGTTACGTTTACTCACGGAAAGGGCGCTACGCTCACCGACAGCACCGGTAAAACGTATATTGATTTTTTGAGCGGTATCGGCGTGAACAGTCTCGGGCACGCGCATCCCGCGCTAGTGCAAGCGCTTCAGGCACAGGTCGCTCGGCAGCTGCACGTTTCAAATTATTATTTGTCCGATGAAGGCAACGCGTTTGCAGACGAGCTTTTGGCAGCGACTGGCTATAGCGGCGGATATTTTGCGAACAGCGGCGCAGAAGCGAATGAGGCGGCGATCAAGCTTGCACGAAAATACGGGTGGATGACCGGCGGGGAACGTCGCCGAACAATCTGTACGCTTGCGCATTCGTTTCATGGACGCACGATTGCGACGCTTGCCGCGACCGGACAAGAGGTGTTTCATCCCGACTGTTTTGCGCCGTATCCTGCGGGCTTTAAAACAATCCGCGCAAACGATTGGGATGCGCTCCGAACAGCATTTGACGACACTACTGCCGCATTTTTTATGGAATGTATTCAAGGAGAAGGGGGCGTTAATCTGGTTGATGCGGCATGGGCACGTGCCGCTGCTGCCCGCGCCCGGGAAGCGGGTGCGCTCGTGATGGTAGATGAAGTACAGACCGGTATGGGAAGAACCGGCACGCTGCTTGCGAGCGATACGTTCGGCATTGCTCCCGACGTGGTGACGCTCGCCAAGGGCATTGCGGGGGGCATGCCGATGGGGGCATGCCTGTTTCGCACTGCTGCTGACGATGTGTTCAGTGCAGGCGACCACCAGTCGACGTTTGCGGGAAATCCGCTTGCCTGTTGTGCAGGGCGCATCGTTTTGCGGGAACTTCAGTCGCCAGGATTTTTGACGCGCGTTCGTACGACCGGGGAATATATTCGCACCACCATAGCAGCGTGGCACAATCCGCTGGTTACCGACGTGCGCGGAGCGGGGCTTATGATCGGCGTTGCGATATCGCCGCGTGTCAGTCCCGCTGCCGTAAAACAGCAGTGTCTTACCAGCGGGCTTTTGGTGTCGACCGCGGGAACAGATGTGGTGCGGTTTTTGCCGCCGCTCACAATTACGGACGATGAGGTGGCGTGCGGGTTGTCGCGTTTCAAAGAGGCACTTACATTGTGTGCAGGTTGATTTCGTGGACGCCGTCGCTTGCAGCCCCAACAAAAAAATCTGCGGAGTGGCCGATGGTCTGTTCGTACGTGTTCTGAACAATGTCGATGAATGCTGCACGTGCATTTTTTTTGACGAGTGCGATTGCGCATCCGCCGAATCCTGCTCCCGTCATCCGCGCGCCGAAGCAGCCGGGTGCTTTCTGTGCAGCCGCTACGAGCGTGTCAAGTTCAATGCCCGTTACCTCGTAGTCGGTGCGGAGCGATTCGTGCGACTGCGAAAGCAGCGAGCCGAGCAATGGAATATCGTTTGCACGAATAGCTGCTGCTGCTTCATGAACGCGCTGCATTTCGGTGACGCAGTGACGGACGCGCCGTTTGATGACAGCATCTTCTAGAACGTATTCACAGGTGGCGAACTGTTCCGGCGTCAATGCGCAAAGATGCGGGAGCGCACTCGTGTTGGTGGCTTCTCCTCCGGGGGGAAGTGGGCACGCCGCATTTCGGAGCATCGTGAGCCCTGCCTCGCATTCGCGGCGACGTTCGTTGTATTTTGAGTCGGCGAGCTGTCGTTTTTTGTTGGTGTTCATAACGATGAACTGACAGTCGGTGAGCACAAGCGGTATGTACGATGCCGTGACTGCGGCACAGTCGATGAGCTCGGCTGTCTGTTTGTGTGCGGTTGCGATGATGTATTGATCCATGATGCCGCAGTTGACGTGCATAAACTCGTGCTCGCTCTGCTGTCCAATCAGCGCAATGTCTTTGCGGGAAATACCGAATCCATACAGTTCCGAAACTGCGTAGGCAAAGCCACATTCAAGCGCTGATGATGACGATATCCCCCCCGCTGGTGGAATGGTGCTTGCTATGAGCGCGTCGAATCCGCAGGGGAACGCGTAACCCCGTTTTTGTATGACGGAGAGAATGCCGTTTAGATAATTTGCGTAATCGTTCTCTTTTTTATAGACGAACTTGTCATCGAGAAGAAATGAAAATATGCCGGAAAACCGCACGTCTTGATACGTAACGGTTTTGTCGGTGCGCTTCCGGATTGCACAGTATAAAAAACGATCGATCGCCATGGGGAGAACGTGTCCACCGTTGTAGTCGATGTGTTCACCGATTATGTTGATGCGCGCCGGCGCAGCAAAGATGCGGACGTCGTGCGGCGAGCCACCGTATCGTTCCGTGAACTGTTTTTGCAGTGTTTCTGGGGAAAGCAGAGGAAGTGTCATCATACCGCTATTGTATCACCAATCCGTCGCCCATGCAAAAGAAAACTGCGCGGCGCGCCCGCTGTTGCGTGTTTGATACCTGCGGTGACGGTTTCCCTGCGCCGTATTCACCGCGCTAGATTTGTATTTTCAGTACGATTTTCAGTTCAGCGCGTTGTCAAAACGGAAACGCGCAGCATCCGTAGAAACTGATTTCTTTGCGGGTGTGTCTGTTCTGCTTTGACTACAGGTTCATTTTGCGCTACAATGGAGCGGTGAGGTATCTAACATGATGCAGTTCATTGTCTCACTTATTATGGTCGTGTTGGTCGCATTGTTTGCGGGCTTTAACATGACGGAGCGGTGTGACATCAACTTGATTTTTTATACATTTAAAAATGTGCCCGTTTTCCTTGCGTTGATTATCGCATTTGTTGTAGGAGTTGTCATCACGCTACCGTATGTATTTTTGAAACGGCATCAACGTGTGGCAAGAAAAAAAGAAAAACACGGTGCGCGCGTTTCGCCGGTTATGCCAACATCGACGTCATCCGCTGATGAGCTTTCAGCCAACATCGACGCACAGTCTCCACGGAACAATTCATAATGCTTCGTCGCGCGATTTTTGTGTTCTGTCTGTGTGTCTACTCCGTAGCGCCGCTTGCAGCGCAGAAATCTGCACGGACGCTTGCCGATGAGGCGGCGGCAAAAGCAACGATAGATGAATCCATCTCTTTTTTGCGCGATGAAATTACCGCGGTGACCGATGCCGCTGAACGGCGTTCGCTGTTAATTTTCCTGGGTGCATTGCAAGAGCAGTCTGGGAAATATGAAGCGGCACGTGAATCGTATGTGGCAGCCGCAGCGATTGCGGCAAAGGATGCTCCGCACATGATGAAGCGCAGCAGCGAGCAGCTTGCCCTTGACGCTGTGCGGTGTGCTCTGTCTCTGGGAGATGTTCGGACAGCAGAAGCGTATCTTAATTCAAGCATACGTAATTCTCGCAATGCATCTGTACAGGCATATATAAAGCTCTATGAACTGTGGTGTCTGCTCTGTCGTGCTGAATCTTCTGATGCGCTTGAAGAGCCAATCGCACTGCTTACCGCATACAGTTCGCTTTCATCGTTGGAGACGGTGCGGCCGCAGCTGCTCTTTACCGCGTGGTATATCACCGGTGAATCTTCGTGGGCAGATCAACTGATAAAAAGATATCCGATGACGCTTGAAGCTGGCGTTGTACAGGGTACGGTAAAACTGCTGCCGGCACCGTTCTGGTTTTTTGTGCCACATGCGTATGCAGCTGTATCCGATGCACATGATGACACAGCCAGCAGCGACAAAACGATTGCAACCTCTGCGAATAGCGCCGAAGCGCCGAAGCGATTGCAGCTCGGCTTGTTCAGAGAAAAGCACAATGCGGATCGTCTTGTCGCACAGGCGGCAGAGAAAGGATTCACTGCCTATACGACCACCGAAACACGGGAGAGCACAACAACATACTACATCGTGTTGGTGAATGACGATGATGGCAGCGTGGCGCCGCGTCTTCGGTCTATGAGCTTTGAGTGCTATGCCTACTGAACGACGGTTCGTCGCTGTTATATTTGATATGGATGGCGTGCTGCTCGATACCGAAACGATTGCTGATGAAGCGTGGCGCTTTGCTGCCCGCACCCTTGATATGCCGGGGCTTTTAGAAAACACTGAATTGCTCTTGGGATGCAGCAGCCGCGATATCCATGCAGCAGTTGTCGCGCAGTGCAAAAGTGAAGCGAGTGCAGCTGTTTTTTTTCAACGAGCCAACGATTATTTTCGTGAAAAAGAAATGAAAGTCGGCATCGCGCTGAAACCCGGCGTGCCGGAAGTACTTGTATTTCTCCGAGAAAACGATTACCGCATCGCGCTTGCGTCATCCACAGACGGCGTTACGGTGCGCCGGCAGTTGACCGCTGCGGGGCTCATCGATTTTTTTGAGACGATAACAACAGGAGACATGGTAGCGCACAGTAAGCCTGATCCGGCGATTTACCGCACGGCGTGTGCATCACTTGCGCTTGCACCGGCGGCGTGCCTTGCGGTTGAAGATAGCCCCAACGGCATCACAAGCGCGCACAGGGCGGGTATGAGCTGCGTGATGGTACCTGACAGAGTGCCGCCGTCCGCGGCTATAGAGCCGCTCGTGTGGAAGATCTGTACGAGTTTACGGGAGCTTCCGGCTATTCTGTAACGCGTCTACACGCACTGTCGTGTGGGAAGATATCGGCCGCACAATCGCGGTTGCTAATCTGTCGGATGATGGATATATGCTCGCTTCAACAAGACGGGCGTTATTACAGAGCTGACCAAAATCAACAGGATAATCGCCGTAAAAAAATCCGCGGTAAGCAGACCGTACGCTAAACCTTTCTGCGCCGTAATCAATGCCACCTCGCCGCGCGTCATCATTCCGAGCCCAATTTTCATCGAGTCGTGTGTATCAAAGCCACACGCTTTTGCGCACAGTCCGCAGCCGAACACTTTGCCGAACAGCGCGATGAGCACAAAGACAATGCTGAACAGCAGCAGCCGTGTGTCCATGGCGGCAAAGCTTGTTTTTAAACCGATGCCGGTAAAAAATAACGGGGCGAAAATCATGTATGAGCTGATATCTATTCGCCGCTCAATATAATCTGTGTCGCTCAAATTGCACAGCACCACGCCGGCCACGTATGCTCCCGTGATGTCTGCAATGCCAAAATATTTTTCTGCAACGTACGAAAGCGCAAGACAGTAGCACAAACTGATGATTGGTATTCTGCGCGTGTGGAGAAATTTATTGTCGAGCCATTTAAACCCTTTGTGAACGACGATACCCGTTCCGATTGCTATAACGAAAAAGGCCGCCGCTTTGAGTATTACTCTGTCGGTGTGCGTACTCGTATCTTTCATGCCGATTACCACTGTCAGTACGATGATGCCGATGACGTCATCGATGATTGCGGCGCTCGTGATTGTTGTTCCCACCGTCCCGCTCAATTTTCCGATTTCTTTGAGCACTGCAACGGTGATGCTTACCGAAGTTGCGGACATAATCGTTCCGATGAACAGCGAGGTGATAAACGTGTCAGAACCCGGCGTGCCCCATCCATAAAAAGCCATAAACGCCGCCGCGCCGAGTACCAGCGGAATGAGAACGCCGGCGCACGCAATCACCGTTGCCTTAACGCCAGTTTGCATCAGTTTTTTTATATCTGTACCGAGCCCCGCCTCGAACATCAGCATGATGACGCCTATCTCCGCCATCTGCTGGAGGAAATCGGTCTCCGGCACGATGCCCAGCACGGCAGGTCCCACGAGCAGCCCGGCTGCTATCTCGCCGACAACTTCCGGCATTTTTAAAAATCGCGTCATCAGTCCGAAAATTTTTGCCATCGTTAAAAGAATAGCAATGTCTAATAAAAACTGTATGCTGTCCATTCTGTCCTCCATAAATTGTGCATACGGTATTATGATACCTGTTTTTATTCGTGCGAAAGGTGTACGACGATCTACAATCGTTTGCAGAAAGAAAATTGTTTGACGCACCGCGTGTGCAGCGTGAATATCTCCCGACCCGAGGGCACAATACAGACTGGTAAAACCGACCACATCGCTCCGCGCTGTTTGCCTATAAGCGTACTACTGTACTTCGTTACGGTGCGGTGTGCCTATCTGCTGTCCACGTGGACTAACGCCGAGGTTTCAAGAGCACCGTAAGCTCTAAAGGCGGCGGAGCTGTTGATTCGTGCGGAGAGTGCAAACCCGATCGTACATCGAAATGGGGGGATGTACCCGACTGCGATACCGTATGAGAGCGGACGATACCCCGAACGCTCTGCGTCGGGATTCGTTCATTGTTGTTCTCCTAATTATAATGAAAAACCGGATTTTGTGCAATCTGACGCACAGATACAATAACGACTGCCGTTTGCTGCATACTAAAAAATGCCCACTTGACTGACCGCAGAAACACCGCTATAGTGCATTTGATTAGCATAAGCTAATTTTATATTGCGCGATGTGAGGGATACATGTTTACTGCTACGGTGGTCATAGGATTGTGTGCGGCATTGCTTCTGTTTTCTGGCGATATGCTTTTATATTTTACGCCAGATTCCTATGAAATGGACGGCACCTTTGCTCCGTACATCGGTATAATGTCACAGTTTTCTGAGCGGCGCATCATTGCCGGCGGCATACTGGGGCCAATCGCTGCGTTTCTTTACTGCATCGGATGTATGCATTTCTATTTTGTTTTTCGTTTAGAGTATAGGTTCATTGCGTTTGTACTCGGCATACTTTTTGTATTTGGTTGCATAATCGGCGGCGCATATCATTCACATTTTCCGTATCTGGGCCTTGTGTGTGAGAATGATTCGGCAGCGAAAAAAGTTTCAGCATATATACAGACAGTGCAAAAATTTTTTTTATTCCCACTGATGGTCAGTGAACTTCTGTTCACCATTTGTATTGTATGTGGAATAACGTATTATCCACGGTGGTTCGCTCTGTGTACACCATGTGTTACATATTTTCTTGGGTATATTATGGTAAAATTGCCGCAGCCGTTTCGTGCCGTCTTGTTTGGAGGATGGTATAACCTGATGTTTGCTATATATTATGCGGCAGTGCTCATCTGGCTGGCGCACAGGACGGGCGCGTAATCACCAGTTGTTGCACAAAGTGTTTTTTTTTACCGTGAGCGCAAAAAAAAGAGAACTGAATGCGTGAATGCTGTGGCACTGCAGTGTAACAGCTGGTGGTACTAATCATAGTTAATTAATTAGCAATTTCTGTATTGTTTTTACGTACATTGTTATTGCCTTGTTCATGCTATTTATTTATACTTTATTAAACCGAATCGTGTACAGCGCTGTGGGGTCCCTTGCTACGGTTATGAGGAATTTTTTATTTTTAAGGAGAGAAGATTATGTTTAAGAAAACAGTGTTTATGGCAGTTTTCACACTGGCAGTATGCCCGATGGTACGTGCGCAAGCGGGAGCCGCGGAATCAATTTCCCCGTATCTGCACGTTCAGGAGCTTATTAACAGCGGTTTGTCTAAAAATAGATTCGCCATCAACAGTGCTGCACAAGCATTAACACCGGATGAACGGACGGCGCTCTATGATGCAAACGCAATCTCTGCATCAACAAAATCGTTCGGTGTCGGGTTGGCGGGATTTTTAGGCTGGGGCATCGGCTCATGGGTAGAACACGACAAAGTTGGCGGGCTCATTGGAACTTTCGGATACCTTGGCTGTACGATAGCGGAAATCGCGAGCGTGACGGCGTGGATTGTTGTAGCGAAAAATTCTGGCAGTGGAGAAAAAGTGGCGCTGTCCATGTACGGCGGTTTTTGGGGGCTCATTATAAGCGGACTCATCCATATGGTATTTTGGATTGGTGGCATGGCGCGCGCAAGCTTTTATCCGCAGCGATACAACAGCACGCTGCGGGCGGCGTTGTCCAGTTCAAGCAGGGTGAGCGTCGTGCCGAGCGTTCAGGTGTATATAGACAAAGAACAAAAAACGAACGTCTCGCTTTCTGCAACCGTTCACCTGTAGTTCTGTCGCTGCCGGCACTTTATTCTGCAGCGGTAAACGTGCTATACTGTCTGCATCGTGATGAATGTTGCCCGCTTTCGTCTGTGTTTCTGTATCCTCTTACTGTGGTGGAAAATGCCTGCGGCGTTTTCTGCGGGGTATGTGCCGCCCAGTTTTGGAGAATATACGCTCGGCAACGGACTGACCGTCTTTATCGCTGAAGATGCCGCATCTGCGCCGGTGCGCGTTGAGCTCTGTGTTCGTGCCGGATACAGCGCGCAAGACAGGACGACCACGGGCTTTTTCCCGCTCTACGCGCGTCTGTTTGCTCAAGCCGGCAGAACCGCTTATTACGCGGACGGTGCGCACGCGCGTATTCCCTGGCATCTTACTGCGCTGAATGCTGCTTGCAATGCAGATGCGGCACGCTTTGTTGTTACCGTCGCTCCGGAGCAACTCGCCGATACGCTTGAACAGCTAGCGTGGTGTGCGCGTATGCCAGTGCTCTCTGATGCAGACCTGTCGGTGGCGTACGATGCACTCAAAAAAGAAGTGATGCAGAATGCTTTCAGTGCGAGTGGCTTTATCAATGCGAGTATCGATGCGCGCGTTTTTGCTGATGCGCCGTGGCAGCATGAGTCAGGTATTTATCCGGAGCTGTTTGTATCAAAGCCGCTTTCGGCGGTGCGCACGGCGCTGCTCGATCTTGCGCAAAAATTTTATACGCCCGGCAACAGCGCGCTGTTTATCAGCGGCAGTGTCACTAAAGAAGCGTCCCGTACAGCGAGCGAGCGAGCATTCAGTCACTGGTATGGCGTGACTACGCACAGTGCGGATACGCTTTTGTCCGGGGCGTCGCCGCAGAAAAAATTCGTCTTCCACGATCCGTCGTTTTCCGCTGACCTGACACAAATCATCATCCAGTATACATCGCTCGATATGACTGGCGCTGATATTGCCGCGGCGATATTTGATGAAGACACATCGTCTTTGAAATCTGCACTGCTGTATGAACCGCACCTTGCGATTCGTGGCGCGCCGTATATCAATGCAGCGGCAGCGCATAAACGCCATTCCAGTCGGCTTATTGTTCAGTCGTTGCTTGAGCCGTCATCACGGACGCCCGTTGAACAGGCGGAGACATTTTCCCGCATCGTGCTGGCCGCGGCGACGCAGATACAACCGCAGGAAGTGGCGACGGCAGAATCACGACTCATCGCAGGATATGCGGCTGAGTTTTCAACTGTCACGGCGTTTATGAATTTGCTTTCAGAATACTGGGCAACGGTGGCGGTGTATGACACCGCGACGGCGCTCTCTGCACAGCTGACGCGTCGTCCAGAACACATCGCACAGTATGATGTGTCGGCACTCATTGCACGGTATGAAGCGGAAACGCCGTTCATCTTTGTTTTAGTCAACAGCGCGACCTACCGCACCTACCGCACCGCATTCGCACGGGCAGGATACGAGGCGGTCTCTGCGGCAACTGGCTCATGGTATTCTCAGGAGCTCTATAAAAATATGCGGACGACCGTTCGACAGGAACAAGAGCCCGCTGTACCGTCCACGGTTGACTTTGTAGCGGTAAACCGTCGTGCTATTCTGACGGCATCGCTTGCAAACGGCATTCCCGTTGTCGTTAAGGAAAACGCGGCATCTTCAACAGCCGTTATTGCTATCGCCATCTACGGGGGGGAACTTGCTGCAGCCGACTCGCCAGGATTTACTGCAGTGATGGTGAATGCGCTTGCGGAAAACATCGAGCGCGCTATACGCACACGGCATGATGAGGGAACAATCGACGGAAATCCTGTCGTACTCGCAGAGACGCGGCTTGCAGAGAGTATCATCACCATCGAATGTCCTGCGGTGGACACGACGGCTTGTATTGCGTGCATCACCGAGGCGCTTATCTATGGGGAGATTCGTCCCGCGCTTGCTGATGGATTGGTGGCGCGGCAACAGACGACGGCGCGTATCACTGAAGGGGATCTGGTTTACCAATTGACGCAGCGCGCAATCGCAGAACTGTATGCGGATACGCCGTATGCGACAGTGTACGCAGCGAAGTCTCCCATCCTTACGATGACAACGTACAACACGATTTTAGATGCCTATCCAGCGCTACTTGATCCGACGCGGTACGCCGTTGTGGTGACGGGAAACTGTGCGCCAGAGGAAATACTCGCCGCGCTTTCTGGCTCGCTCGGACTTTTAACGTCACTCGTGCCGTATGCCCATTCGCCGGTTGAGCTGCGCTGTCCGCCGGATTTTCCTGAACACAAAAAAATATCGGTGCAGCTGCGCCATCTTTTTTTTACTGACGTCAGTGCGGACAAAGCAGGACCACGGCCAGCGGTGCTCGTGCCGACCACGGCGTTTACGGATCCAGTACAGTATTGGTTTGAATCCCCAACACCTGAATCCGCCGACTTTGCGCTTTTCAATGCACTCGTTTATGAACTCGGCGCGCGCATGAACGACGCTGCCCGCCAACGCGCTGAGACTGCAGCATATCGTGTTGTGGTGACGCCCGCGGACAGCGCGACACACGCCGCTGTGATTACGATTGTAAACGTGACGCACCGAAATGCAGTGGATGCGCTCTACGAACACGCACGTACTGCGCTTGTTGCGGATTTGTCTGAAGCGGACGCTGCAACTGCGACGGCTGCCATACAGAGCCGGTGGACGCTGACTGCGCTTTCCGGTACCACAAACAACCGCGGAACCGCAGTGCTGATTTTGTCTGGGCTGTTTGCGAATACCGCCACAGATACATACGACAGGGCGACTCGCTACCTTACCGACTACAGCGAGCTGTATGCTGCTGATGCACAGACGTTTTTGGAAGTGCTGGCGTTCTATTTACCGGGAATCCCCCCCCTTGCGCTCTATTCTGTGGACACACCGCGCTGATAGTATTGACGGACAATCCGGCACATCACACACACGAGATAACACGACGTTCGCTCACTACGTGTGTCATGCGTATGTCGTGTGCGGCGGCAGGGACAGCTGCTGCAATCTGTATGTCAAAGCACAGACCAACGCGGTAAAATTCCCTCCGGGGGTGTACAGAATACAATTCGGAAAACGCGCGGTCGTAGAAGCCTTTCCCTTTGCCGAGCCGCTCTCCAGTTGTGCTGAATAAGAGCCCCGGCGTTACTACGACCGCGCAGTCAGGTAGTGCTGCCGGTGCCACAACAGGCGCGGACGCCCGCGGCTCTTTGATGCCAAAGCTTCCCGGGGCGCATTGTTCGTGGAGCGAATAAGCTGCCGACAGCATTCGCCATTCCATGCGATTCGTTTCCGGGATGACGCGCGGTACAGCAACTGTTTTGCCGTCGGCGAGTGCACGGCGGATGAGGGGCGTCGTGTCTATTTCCGTTTCAGTTGACAGGAACGCGCACAGAAATGGAGCTGCGGAGTACAACGGCAAGGATAACAATCGTTCGGTTGCCTGCAGTGCTGCGCGCGCGGCGGCAGGGTGCGCGCAGTATGCTGCGAGCTTGTGCCGCATGATGCGGCGGAGTGCAGTTTTTTGTGTTTGAAGCGGGATACAGGCGTCCACCGGATGTAACCATATGCTTTACTGTTTGCGGTGTCAAGCCCATTGCTTTCTGTGCCGCCGCGCTCTTTTAGTGGCGTTTTTAAACATTCCTTGAAATTGCACAAGCGAGCAAATTTCAATTTGCGAGCGCGTGCAGTTGGTGCGCGTCTCGCGCACACGGAGATACGCGAGTTTCTGAAAGAAACTCGAAGATAAAAACGCCGCGCTCTTTAGTGGCGTTTTTAAACGTTCTTTAATTTTGAACAGTGAACGATTTTTCAAAATCGAACGCTGTTCAAAATCGCGCGGTCGCAATGAAATGAGACCGCGCAATCAATACACGAGTTTTCACAAGAAAACTCGAAATTACCATGCGTACGCTCTTTTAGTGTGCATTGTAAACATTTGCTAAAGGTAGTGTAGTCGGCTTTCATACCTTTTTTGCGACGCAGCTTCGAATCGAAGTTTCGAGCGGCATCGGGGTATTCGCCAGTCGCGCGAGCGACGAGTAAGATAATTTCCTTACAGAACGAGCCAAAGGCTCATTCGCCAGTCGCGCGAGCGACGAGTACAATACTTTCTTCATCGTTTGTATCACGAGGTGATACATGCCCCCTCTGCACGAATCAACTCAATCCAAAAAAAGAAAAATAGTTGACGGCGAAAGTTTGTGTCTCGTTGTCTTTATCGCGTTCATTTATTATAATGGAAAAATAATACCGAGGCGAGGGAGCATGATGTATGTCGAAATATCCATTTGAAACGATTGAGCCGAAGTGGCAGCGCTATTGGGAAGCGCACCGTACGTTTGCGGTAATGGAGGATGAGCGCGTGCCTCGGGAGAAACGGCGCTACATTCTTGACATGTTTCCGTATCCGTCGGCGGCGGGGTTGCACGTGGGGCATCCTGAAGGTTACACGGCGACGGATATTTATGCACGCTATCTCCGCATGAACGGATATGCGGTTCTACATCCGATGGGGTTCGATTCGTTCGGACTTCCGGCAGAAAACTATGCGATAAAGACGGGTACGCATCCACAGGTGACGACGCAGGCGAACATCGAACAGTTTACGCGGCAGATTAAGGCGCTCGGATTTTCATACGATTGGGAACGGACGGTCGTCACTTCGGAAAGCGGTTACTACAGATGGACGCAGTGGATTTTTTTGCAGTTGTATAAGCGCGGTCTTGCGTACGAAGCAGAAATACCGATTAACTGGTGTCCGAGTTGTAAAACCGGGCTGGCGAATGAAGAGGTTAAGGAAGGGCGTTGTGAACGCTGCGGTGAGGTGGTGACGCGGAAAACTATCCGGCAGTGGATGCTCAAGATTACC
>JAFUFE010000181.1 GCA_017470085.1 Treponema sp. | reverse complement strand
TTTTGAGTAAAGGCGGCTCCTGTGTCTTTTATAAGGGATGACGGTATCACCATGACGACGTGTGGACAGGTAAAAAAACGGCGTATTCGTCTCAATAAAATCCGGACATTTTTTACCAAACCGCAGAATACGATTCTCGTCGTTATGGCGGTGGTGTGTACGGTAGCAACGTTTGCGCCGATAGTCGCCATCGTTGAAGACACGTTTAAAATTCATCCGGGCACCATAGACCAGTATTTGACGGGAAAATCATCCGGCTATACGTTCGTAAACTATGTCGACCTGTTCACCGGCAGCGTTGCAAAGACCAATTTATGGCAGCCGTTTCTGAACACGATTGTGCTGGCGGTGTTTTCATGTCTGGTTGCCATACTGTACGGCGGTATATTCGCGTTTTTGGTGACGCGTACCACCATGAAATTCAAAAAGTACTTGAGCGCGATTTTTATTTTTCCGTATATCATGCCGCAGTGGACGCTCGCTATGGTGTGGAAAAATTTATTTGATTCAAATATCGTCACCGGTACGAAAGACGGGCTTTTGGCAGGGCTATTTTCCATCCATATGCCGCTGTGGTGGTGCCAAGGACTGTTCCCGAGCATCATCGTGCTGGGACTGCACTATGCGCCGTTTGCGTACATCCTCATCGGCGCTATTTTTAGGAATATGGACGCAAACTTGGAAGAAGCAGCGACGATTCTCAATACACCGGCGTGGAAAATAATGACGCATGTGACGCTACCGCTCGTGCGTCCGGCAATTCTTTCCACCGTGCTGCTCGTCTTCGGGAGCTCGATGGGAAGCTATCCTGTGCCGCACTATTTAAAGCTTACGACGCTCGCGACAAAATATCTGGAGATGAACGCGAGCCGTGCTGGCGAAGCGAGCGTACTTGCCGTCATCATGATGGTACTCGGTGTAACGATTATGTACTTTAATCAGCGCAGTTTAAAGAGCAGAAAAAGTTATACGACGGTTACCGGCAAGTCAGGACAGATATCGAAGACTAATTTAGGGCGAGGGGGCTCACTCATCGTTGCACTCGTGTTCGTGGTGTTCACCTTTTTTACGAGCATCTTTCCGATACTGTCGTTTACGTTTGAAACGTTCCTGCCGAATCCGGGCGACTACAGCTTCCTCTATACACTGAACCCGTCAAACTTAACGGCGAAGTGGTGGCTCACGAGTGAAAACGTCACGGAAAACGGTCTGTACGGCCAGAAAGGTATGCTGTTCAACGAAACCATTTGGCGCGGTTTTGGCGGCACACTGCTGGTCTCTGTTGCCTGTGCGCTTACTGCCGGCGTTGTCGGAACGCTCATCGGATATGCGGTGTCAAAGAATCGCCGCTCCAAACTCGCAAGCTACGTGAACAGCGTGGCATTTCTGCCATACCTTATGCCATCGGTCGCGGTGGGCATTGCGTTTTTTATTCTGTTTTCAAACAAATATTTCAACCTGTACAACACTTATTGGCTTTTGATACTGGCGGGCACAGTTAAATATATTCCGTTTGCGAGTAGAAGTTCGCTCAATTCAATGCTCCAGATAAGCGGTGAGATCGAAGAGGCGGCGATTATCCAGAGCATACCGTGGTACAAGCGGATGACGCGGATTGTCATACCCATTCAAAAGTCATCGATTGTGAGCGGCTTTCTGTTGCCGTTTATGACGTGTCTGCGCGAACTGTCGCTCTTTATGCTGCTGTGTGTGCAGGGCTACATTCTTTCAACGACGCTTGACTATTTTGACGAGATGGGGCTGTATGCGTTTTCGAGCGGCATCAACCTGATTCTTATCGTAACGATCATCGTATGTAATGCCCTCGTCAATAAAATTACCGGCGCAAGCCTTGACAAAGGAATCGGAGGATAACATGCCGAAAATAGTATTGACCGATGTAACGAAACGCTGGGGTAATTTTTACGCGGTAGACCATGTGAGTGTCGTCATAGACGACTGTTCGTTCGTTACGCTGTTGGGTCCTTCCGGTTGCGGTAAGACGACGACGCTCCGCATGATAGCAGGGCTTGAGACGCCTACATCAGGGCGCATCGAAATCGGTGATGCTATTGTATTCGACAGCGAAATGGGGATAAACGTGCCTCCGAACAAACGACAGGTGGGCTTTCTGTTTCAGAACTATGCGCTCTGGCCGAACATGACGGTCTACCAAAACATAGCATTCGGGCTCAAAAACCTTAAGAAATATTCGAAGTCAGAAATAGATGACATCGTTTTGCGCGTCGCAAAAATCGTAAAGATTGACGCGTTCCTGGATCGCTACCCTGCGGAACTGTCCGGCGGGCAGCAGCAGCGCGTTGCCATTGCACGGACGCTCGCACCGGAACCGCAGGTTATCTTTATGGACGAGCCGCTGTCGAACCTTGATGCGAAGCTGCGCCTTGAGATGCGCTCGGAGTTGCAGCGGCTCCATCTGACGACCGGCAGAACGTTCGTATATGTGACGCACGACCAGATGGAAGCCATGACGCTCGCCTCGCGCATCTGCTTGATAGACAACGGCGTGCTTCAGCAGTACGATGCACCGCTCGATGTGTATAATCGCCCCAATAATTTGTTCGTTGCAGATTTTGTGGGAAATCCCGCTGTCAATTTTATTGAGGCGTCGGGAAGCCAACAGAGCGACGGTACGATGGCCATGAATATTTTTGCTTCGCAGAAAGCGACGTTCAGCTTTAACGGCGACATACGAATGCCGGCGTGGCGCGCGGACGAACAGCAGAAACAAGCGGCGGCGGCAGCGCTCCACGCTCGCCGTGCGGAAAGCAAAGACTATGTTGAAAAAGGCAACAAGGATGGCGCGTTCAACTACCGGATTCCGCGTGTTGATGAAGACGGACAGGCGCAGGGAACTGCTGGCGACGATGACTACGTATTCGGTGTGCGGCCAGAAGACGTCTGCATCTGCGACAGCGGTGGCATAAGTGGAGAAATATACAGCGCTCTGCCTACCGGCATGGAGACGACGGTACGCATACGTATCGGCAGTTTTTTGCTGACCGGCGTTGTGTTCGGCAGGGTGACGTATGCAATCGGGGAGAAAGTACAGGTACGGTTTAGCGGGAACGGTATCATGCTTTTTAGCCGAAAAAGCGGCACACTTATCGACACGGGAACGCTCACCGTGTAGCGAGTGCACCTGCTGTTGGAAGTTGCGTACGGCGCGTCTGTTTTAATTGATACGACAATCATCTTTTTCTGTACTGCGTGTTCCGCCCTTTATCTCAGGGAGAGTTTTGTTCCATAAATCTGCCCCCGCTCGCTTTTCCGATTGGAGCGCTGCGCGGCGTTTTTTTCTGTTAAACACGCATCCGCTCATGCCGATAATGGAGATATGATACGCGGATGGTATACCGGCGCAAGCGGCATGAATGCCCAGCAGAATAGGCTTGACGCCATTTCAAACAACCTTGCGAATGTCGATACGACGGGCTATAAGCGTGACATCACCGTGAGTAAGAATTTTCCGGAGCTTTTGATTCGACGCATGAATGCCGACGGCGTATACCACACGGCGGTCGGTTCCGCTGATGCCGCGCCCGTCATCGGTCGGCTCGGGCTCGGTGTTGAAACAAACGAAAACTACACCGTGTTTGAACAGGGCTCGTTCCGTGAGACGGGCGTTAAATCGGATATGGCACTCGGTGGCGAGGGTTTTTTTGCTGTACAGACACCAGCCGGCGAACGGTATACGCGGAACGGCAATTTTTTTATCGGCAAAGAAGGCATCCTTGAAACGAAAGACGGCTATCCGGTGCTCGGAGAAAACGGCATCATCACGGTTAAAGACGACGCGTTTTTCGTGAACGATGACGGTGTGCTTATCGCTCAGGACGATGGACGGCAGATCGATCGGCTCCGCATCGTGCGGTTTGACAACGAGCGCTACCTAAAAAAGACGGGCGAAAGTCTCTACATGACCGGCACTGTTTCTGGCCCGCCGCACATCGCCGAAGGGAATGAGCGTCCGCGCGTGATTCAAAGTTTTGTGGAAATGTCAAACGTCAACGTGGTGAACGAAATGGTACAAATGATAGAAGTGAATCGGGCGTATGAAGCAAACCAAAAGACGATTATGAGCCTTGACTCGATGATGGACACACTCTGGTCGCGGACAGCGATGTATCGTTAGTGTATGCTCACTGTCGCACTGTGCGAAAGTGAAAGACGAACAGCGTGCGCGGTACGCGTCTTAAGCAGGTACGGTGCACATCGGATGGCGTTTTTGTATGGGAGAATAAAATATGGTACGGAGTTTATGGACGGCCGCGACCGGTATGAACGGTCAGCAAGCAAATATCGATGCGATTGCGAACAATTTGTCGAACGTCAATACGACTGGCTTTAAACAGCAGCGCGTTGAATTTGAAGATCTGCTGTACGACACCGTACAACTTGCCGGCACGCCCGCTACGGAAGACACCGTTACGCCTGTCGGCATTCAGCAGGGTGCGGGCGTTCGTGTGGGAGCAACGCAGCGCATCATGGGGCAGGGCTCGCTCCAAAGTACCGGTGTCGAAACCGATGTGGCGATTGTGGGCGAAGGATTTTTCCGTGTACAGAAATACGACGGTAGCTATGCGTATACGCGCGACGGATCCTTTAAAGTGGATTCGACCGGGCAACTCGTGAATGCAAACGGTCTCCGCGTTATGCCGGAGATAATCCTCCCGGAAGGCTACAACGTGCAGACGCTCACGGTCACGGACACCGGCCGTGTTTCTGTCAAGGTGAACGGTGCGACTGAGCCGACTGACGTGGGGCAACTTGAGCTCTACCGGTTTCCGAATGCGGTTGGGCTTGAGGCGGACGGTGACAATCTGTACACCGTGTCGAACGCGAGCGGTGATCCGATTGCCGCTCGGCCGGGATTTGAAGGCATGGGCATCACCAAGCACAAATTCCTTGAGATGTCGAATGTGTCAGTCGTGAATGAAATGGTACAGATGATTGTGGCGCAGCGCGCATATGAGTTCAACAGCAAGGCGATCCAGACAACTGACACCATGCTCAGTACAGCGGTGAACTTAAAGCAGCGGTAATACAGTGCGATACGCAACAGCGTGCCGCAGGTGGTAATGGGAGGGGGAGAACAAAATGAAAGTATTTGGCAACGGTACCGGTAGCATCAATACGGGCGGCGCGATTATTCAGGCAGCTGGCGAGCGGCGCGACGAAGCGTCGTTCACGGATCTGGTACATCGCATGACCGGTGTGGCGAGCAGTCAGGTGGTGAACGGCGCTCGTATACACGGCGACTATACGACGGGATTTGCCGGTACCTTTACCGGGGAGGCTGCGACAACAGCGCGCGTCCAGGGTGCTGCCGCAAACCAGAGCGGCGCGGGGCAGGGAAAGCGTACCATAGATAAGACGAGTGTTCTCTACGAACAGGCGCTCGCACTCGAATCCTATTTTGTCAAGATCATGCTGTCGTCGATGCGGAACACCATACAGAAGTCAGGGCTTACCGATGGCGGCTTTGCTACGCGCATGTATGAAGACATGCTGTACGATGAGTACACGGTCGCGCTCACCAAACAGGCCGGTTTTGGGCTCGCCGACCAAATCTATCTGGAGCTCGACCGGACAGCGTGATCGATACGGACACCTGCGATCTGGTGCACAAACGCAGAGCGACATTTATAAAAAGCCGTGCGAGTGTCGCGTGAGATAAGTTTTACTCATGCAAATGGATCAGAGCGATGTCTACGCACCATTGTGTAAGCGACAGCGTAAAAATACATTTTCTCTCTGCGACGACCGCAGATTGTCTATGCATGCTGTACCGGTTTCCGCCTAATCGTTAAAAAAATGGTTTCCCGAAGATTCTCACCGGTAAATTGCAATTTCTATCTGTTTATGATACGCTCAAAAGCATGCAACGGGATCGCTATACTCTGCCGGGTGGACGGCGTGAAATACACTTGAGCAGTACGCTCTATGATTTGTCCTATGAAATAAAACGGGCTCATCAGCACCGTATCCTTACCGTTATCATGGCGGTGGTGTCTGTCTTTGTCGCTGTGACGCTTATCACTACTTTCTGGCTACTTCCGGTGCGTCAGACGTCCGTTTCAATGGAACCAGATATTGCCCCCGGTTCGCACGTGCTGGTCTCGCTGGTTGAAAAAAAACTGGTACGCGGTTCAGTGGTTCTTTTAAAGCCGCTGCATCCCCGGCGTGAAACTGTTCTGATACGATTTATCAACCGCGTGTGCCTTTTTTTTACGGCGCAGCAGTATACGCCGTTTTCCCGTCGCTCACACATGGGAGAACACGATGTGCTCCGCCGTGTTGTCGGCGTACCGGGAGACACGCTCTATCTCCGCGATTATATCGCATTTATTCGGCCATCCGGCGAACGGCATTTTTTGACTGAATTTGAGCTTTCACCGCGGCCGTACAATGTCACCATTATGGCAGCTCCCGCAGGTTGGGAAAACGCGGTCGGCGTCAGCGGTACGACTGAAACCGTGACTTTGGGTGACGGTGAATACTTTGTTCTCGGAGATAACCGCCGGGCGTCCCTTGATTCGCGGGTGTGGGGGATTGTGGGTGCGGATGACATCACCGCGTGTGCGGTTGCGCTGTACTATCCATTTTCGCGCGTGCGTCGATTGTAATGCTGCATGGAGGTCGCTCTCTACATCCACATTCCGTATTGCGTAACAAAGTGTGCGTACTGTGATTTTTTCAGTACGGGGGGGAATCATTCGGGCGTGCCGGAGCGCTACCTTTCGGCACTGTTCGCGGAACTTTCTTTTCGTGCGCGGCAATACGCGGTAACAGCATGGCGCACGGTGTATGTTGGAGGCGGGACACCGAGCTTGCTTTCAGCGGATCAGGTAACGCGCCTTTTTGCGCACCTTGCCGCCGTCGCGCCGTTTCTGCCACAGGCGGAACTCACAGTTGAAGCGAATCCAGCCGACATCACCGAAGCGTTTCTGGCAGCTTTGACGGCGGCAGGCGTGACGCGGCTTTCCTGCGGCGTGCAGTCGTTTTCAGATACAGTGCTTCAGGCGGTCAACCGCAGGAGCGATGCGGCTGCCGTGGAACGCGCGCTGACAACGATCGAGCGACACTGGCGCGGTGAGCTTTCTGTCGATATGATTTCCGGCTTGCCAGACGAGGATACCGACGGATTTTTACGCGGGCTCGGCCGCCTCTGTGCGCTCAGGCCGGAGCATATGTCGCTGTATGCGTTGACGCTTGAGCCGGGCACGCCGCTCTCGGATGCGGTCTGTTCCGGAAGACGAGCGTACGATTACGATGCGGCTGATGAGCAGTGGCTATCTGGCCGCGATTTTCTGACGGAACAAGGTTACACGCAGTATGAAGTGTCGAACTTTTGCCTGCCATCGGGTGAGTGCGTG
>JAFUFE010000180.1 GCA_017470085.1 Treponema sp. | reverse complement strand
GTATACACCGGAGGGAACGGGCGATGATTCTCCGGACACCGGAGCGTCGTATGAAGATAAGCCGCGCCTCGTCATCAACGATCTTACGGCGATGGGTATGCACCAGTTGCGTGAGCTTGCGCTGCAGTACGGTTTTCAGAACGATGATTTAGCGCCGATGAAAAAACAGGAGCTTATCTTTGTCATTCTGAAAGCTCACACTGAACACGGCGGCATTATCTTTGCCTCTGGCGCGCTTGAGATTTTGCCGGATGGATATGGTTTTCTGCGCTCACCACAGAACAGTTATCTGCCGGGGCCGGATGACATCTACATTTCGCCGAGCCAGATTCGGCTGTTCAACTTGAAGACCGGCGATACGGTTTACGGCCAGACACGGTCGCCCAAAGAGGGGGAGCGTTTTTTTGCGCTGCTCCGCATTGAGACCGTCAACTTTGACGAGCCGCGTGTTGCGCAGACACGCATTCCATTTGAAAATTTGACGCCGCTCTATCCGAACGGCAAGTTGCATTTAGAGACGGTTTCAACGGAACTGTCGACGCGCATCGTCGATCTGTTTATTCCGATTGGGAAGGGGCAGCGTTTGCTGATAGTTGCCCCCCCCCAAGGCCGGTAAGACAATCCTTATGCAGAAGATCGCGAATGCGATTACCGCCAATCATCCTGAAGTCTATCTGATTGTGCTGTTGATCGATGAACGCCCTGAAGAAGTGACGGAGATGGAACGCTCTATACAGGCCGAGGTTATCTCGTCCACCTTTGACGAGCAGGCGATGCGGCACGTGCAAGTTGCGGAGATGGTGCTTGAAAAAGCAAAGCGGCTGGTGGAACACAAACGTGACGTCGTTATCTTCCTTGATTCTATTACGCGACTTGCTCGCGCATACAATCAGACCGTTCCGACATCGGGAATGGTACTTTCCGGCGGTGTCGACTCAAACGCGCTTCATAAGCCGAAGCGGTTTTTTGGTGCAGCTCGGAATATCGAAGAGGGGGGGAGTCTGACAATTATCTCCACCGCGCTTATTGAAACTGGCAGTCGCATGGACGAAGTTATTTTTGAAGAGTTCAAGGGCACTGGTAACAGTGAAATTGACCTTGATCGAAAACTCTCTGAACGCCGTCTGTTTCCTGCTATCAATATCAAAAAATCAGGCACGCGCAAAGAGGAGCTTCTGCTGACAGAAAATGAACTACAGAAAATGTGGGTGCTTCGTAAAGTATTCGGCCCGATGGAAGATATCGATGTGCTTGAGCTGCTGCTCGACCGGATGCGGAAGACAAAGACGAACGACGCCTTTTTAGCGTCTATGAATACAGGAACGGCCGGCGTATAGGCGCTTGCACTGTGCAGCGCACTTCGCTATTATTACGGTACACATTTTGTGGATGCGTTTTGGGCGGAAAGCTCCACGCATCCGGGCAAAATATTTCTGGAGGAAAAATGAAAAAGAATCTGCATCCGGTTTATCAACTGACCACGATTACCTGTGTCTGCGGCAATGTCATTGAAACGCGTTCAACGGCAAAAGATATTCGTATAGAGATCTGTTCTGCGTGCCATCCGTTTTACACCGGCAAGCAAAAGCTGGTCGACACGGCCGGACGTATTGACCGGTTCAACAAACGGTACGGTATTAAGTCGGAAGCATGATCGAACGCGTAAGCGGTGCGCACCGGCAGTATGCATGTCGCGGCGCAGTGTGCGGGATGTCGTCGCATAAGAGCTCATGTCGCCTAAAAGCGGCGCTGGCCGCTCGCCGTGCGCACTGAAAGCTGACCGGAGCCGGTGTTTCTGGCTGGCGCGTGCGTATCGCGCGGAACAGGCGCGCCGGATCGTGGGAGCGTTTCGCCACGCACAAACAGTGTTCTTTATTACGAGAGAGCGAAGGTCTTTTGTCTGTACGATGGATGGCAGAAAAGGTTTCGTTCCGGTGCGGAACGCGGATCATATCCACTATCCGTGTACAACACCATTATCGCCGTTTGATTTCCCAGGTGCGGTGTATCTTTTTTCCGCGATAGTCTTCGGGAATCGTTTCCGCTGTTATGTCGGTTATGACCAAGCGCAGCTCTGGAAAGTGCCTTTGGATGCGCTCTGCATCGAATGAAAGGCGCCTGCTGTTGGTTGAAAAAAAGAGTGTTCCTCCCGGCGCAAGATGGGTAAGCGAGCGGAAAACAAGTGTTGCCCAGTCGCGATTCGTGTCGAGCACCGATGCCCGTGATTTTGAATTACTGAACGTCGGCGGATCGAGAATGATGATGTCGTATTGCCTGTGTGTCTTTGCCAGAAACGTTCCGACGTCAGCACGAATGAAGGTAAGCTTGTTTCCAACTGCGATGCCGTTGAGTGCGCAGTTTTTCTGTGCCCAGGCAAGATAGGTGTGCGACCAGTCAACCGAGTCGATGTGTGCCGCGCCGCCGAGCGCAGCGTATACGGAGAAGCTTCCGGTATAGCAGAACAGGTTGAGTACCGTTGCGCCTTGTGCCATGGCTTTAATGCGTTTCCGGAGTGGGCGGTGGTCAAAAAACAGTCCTGCGTCTACGTGGCCGGTCAAATCGACGGAGAAGAGGATGCCGTGTTCTACAACGATTCCGGCTATCGGGGATGCCGCTGCCGGTACAGGTGCATACTGGCGGCCGCCTTTGTCGCGCCGGCGTATTTTTGTGATAACATGTTCGTTTGCTATGCCGAGCACGGTGGCAGCGGTTTCTGCCATCTGTGCGAGCCAGCGGTTTTCTGCATCTGCTGCCGTTTCATACGGGCGTTCGTACAGGAACACGACGGCGTAGCGCTGTTCGGCACCTGCTGTTTCTACGGATGTGTCGTTTGCACTCCGGGCGGCGCAGATGGCAGTAAATGCGGCTGCAATTTCTGCCGCATCGGAATAGCCGGCAGGGGCGAGTTCGAATACGTCGACGGCGAGCGGTATTTCAGGAATGTCGCGGTCGTAGAGGCGGTAGCAAGAGGTCTCATTTTTGCGCGCCCATTTTCGGAGCCGGCGATAGTTTTTTTTCAGCCGATTGCAGAAAATGGTCGCCTGATAGTCATCCTTGATTGCTTTTTCCATGCACAGCAGACAATAATGCATTTTGCCGATTTGTGCAAACAGCATGGCCGTGAGCGGTGTACGACTACCTGCAGTCGTGTCTGCTGGCGCCGTCCGTAAGGCTGTATCGGTACAGAAGTACGCGTTCGCAGTGAATCATCGTATACCGATAACGACGCGTTCTCTACCTGATAGGTCGGTATGGATGGTTACGGAACGAAATCCTGTTTTTGTACAGGTAGCGGCAACGTTAGATGCTGTTCGGGTGTCCACCTCACAGATAAACGCCCCCCCCGGTTTTACGTGTGCGTATGCCTGTGGAACTAGACGACGTATGACAGCACAGCCATCTGCGCCGCCGTCAAGTGCGAGCCATGGTTCACCGCGACCGTCAGCTAAAAGTTGCGCCGTCTCATGCGTCGGTACGTACGGCGGATTTGAAAGAATCAGGTCGTACCGGGCACTCTCGGGTACCGCTTGCAACAGATCGCCGCAGGCAAAATAGACGGGGATGAGACACGGCGGCGAAATCAGCTGGGCGGCATTTTTTTTTGCCACGGTAAGTGCCGCATCGCTCTTGTCTGTCAGCGTCAGGACGACCGAAGGAAGCTGTGTTGTACCGATTTTTGCTTCGCTGTATAGGGTGCGGGCTACGCTCAGCCCGATGCAGCCGCTTCCCGTGCAGACATCGATAATGGCGATGTCCTCAAACGGCATTCCCGCTCGTACAGCGGCCGCCGTCATCGTGTGAACGTGCACAACGGCGTATTGGACAACGGTTTCCGTATCGGGTTTCGGGATTAAGACAGCGGGAGTGACGAAAAAATCGAAGCCGTAAAACTCTTTGTGCCCGGTGATGTAGGCAACCGGCGTACCGCCGGCGCGTTTTTCGAGCGCGGCGCAGTATGTGCGCTCCTGTTCTGGCGACAATACCGCGTCTCCCCGGGACAAAAGCTGCGCCCGCTCGACGCCGAGAACATGCGCGAGCAGCACCTCAGCATCGAGTGCCGGAGTTGAGCTTGCGCTCTCTGAAAGCCGGCGGTGCCCGCCGCGCCGCGCCGCGGTGACTGTCATCACCGGTCAAGCCCGGTGACATCTGCTTTGATCTGTTCTTCTTTTGCGTACACGTTGAGCGCGTCGAGCAGTTCATCCAGGTATCCCTGCATCACGTGGTCAAGTTTGTAGAGCGTCAGATTGATACGGTGGTCGGTCACGCGGTTCTGTGGAAAATTGTACGTGCGTATCCGTTCGGAGCGATCGCCGCTTCCCACCATCGATTTTCGCACTTCGGCGCGTTCGCTCTGTTTTTTTTGTTCTTCCAGGTCAAAAAGCCGCGCACGGAGTACGCGAAACGCCTTCGCCTTGTTTTTAATCTGGCTTTTTTCATCCTGCTGAATGACGACGAGCCCGGTGGGAAGGTGCGTCAGTCGGACGGCGGAATCAGTGGTGTTGACGCTTTGCCCCCCCGGTCCGCCGGAACGCATCACGTCAATGCGCACGTCTTCCGGTTTGATGACGATATCGGTTTCTTCTGCTTCCGGCAAAACTGCCACCGTCACGGTGCTCGTATGGATGCGTCCCTGCGCTTCGGTTGTCGGCACGCGCTGCACACGGTGAACACCGCCTTCCCAGCGCAAGGCACCGTAAACAAATTTTCCGCTGATGGAAAAGACAATCTCTTTGTAACCGCCGACTTCTGTTTCACTCGCACTCATCAGCTCATATCTCCAGCCTTTGAGCTCGGCAAGGCGCGTGTACATTTCGTATAAATCTGCCACAAAAAGGGAGGCTTCATCCCCCCCCACGCCGTTTCGAATTTCAACGATGATATTTTTTTCATTTAATGGATCCGGCGGAATCAGCTTCAGTTTGATTTCTTCTTCAAGACGCGGCAGCCGTTCCTCAAATTCTTTGAGTTCTTCCCGCGCCATCTCCTTCATGTCGTGATCAGCTTCGTTCGTTATCAGTTCGGTGTCGTCCGTAATGCCTTTGAGAATTTTTTTATATTCATCATACAACACCATGAGTTCGGCCAGCTGCCCGTGTTCCCGCATGACCTCTTTGTAGCGTACTGGATCTTTTACCAGTTCACTGTCCATCACCGTTTCAGAAAGCGTTGCAAAACGGCGGCTGCATTCTTCAAGCTTTTTGATTAAGTCCATACGCGCCTCATCATACACAATCGTGGGAAAAAAAACAATGACGGGAAAAACCGTTTCCGTATTCGCTGTGGTAGAGTGCCGGTATCCGCTGCCCGGTTGCTGATGACGGGTACCTGTGCCGCACAGCAATGCGCGCGTTTGGCGCTGTTTGTCGGTGCCCTAAAAAGAGACTGTGCACCGCCGTCCGCTGTAGTTCTTGACAGGAACCCTGTTTT
>JAFUFE010000179.1 GCA_017470085.1 Treponema sp. | reverse complement strand
GGGGGGGGGGGGGGGATAATGATTTGCGCCGTATTTCTGATGGCGTAAAAGCGTGTACGTGCTTGCAGAACACCGGTACAATACGATTTACCTGATTTTCGACCGTCAATATAATTGATTTATTCTGCCGGATTTTTTATAATACACTATGTTTTGTAACGCACGACTGCCGAGCGTCATATATGAACGGCGTGGTTGTGCAGTTGCACCGTCGAGGGGACGTATGCCAAAAATCGAAGTGAACGAAACGCTGTTTTTTAATCAAGCGGGAAAAACATACGATTATGAAACGCTTGCAGCAGTGCTGCCATGCGTAAAAGGTGAGCTTGACGAAACGCCGGATGAAACGCTTCCCGCGGAAAAACGCAGCATAAAAATCGAACTGAACGATACGAACCGGCCTGATCTGTGGTCACTTAACGGAATCGCGCGTCAGTTGCGTTTGCATCGGGGAGAGCCGCCTGCCGATTATACGCCATTTTTGTCGACGCCCGGCTGCATCCGTGACTCTGGCGATCGTTTCGTAACGGTTGACGCAGCGGTGCGCGACGTACGCCCGTACATGGTGGCCTTCGTCATCAGTGGCAAGCCGATAGAAGAGCCAATGCTCGTTGACATCATTCAAACGCAGGAAAAACTTGCGTGGAACTTCGGGCGAAAACGCAAATCGATTTCCATGGGCGTGTACCGTGCAGAGCACATTCGGTTTCCAGTGCATTATAAAGCGGTTGACCCTGACACGACCAGCTTTGTGCCACTCGGATGTACCGAGCCGATGACGTGTCGCCAGATATTGACTGAACATCCGAAAGGGCGCGACTACGGCTGGATACTGCAAGACTGCAAAAAATTTCCGCTTTTGACCGACGACACCGGCGAAGTTATGTCTATGGCGCCGATTATCAACAGTGCTACGCTCGGCGCCGTGCGCGTAGGAGACGTCGGCCTGATGGTCGAGCTTACCGGAGATAATATCGAAAATCTACTGCTTTCGGCGAATATCGTTGCGTGCGACTTCGCGGATTGCGGCTATGAAATCCTGCCCGTGCGTGTCGATCACCCGTACGAAACTGGTTTCGGAAAATCGATTACTGCGCCGTTTTACTTTCAGAAGCCGACCACAGCATATCTTTCACACATCAGTAAATTGCTCGGGCAGGAATGTACGGTGGAGCAGGTGACCGATGCGCTGACGCGTATGGGCAGCACCGTGACGACGGCACCGGTTAAAGCTGCGCCGGCCGCTGCCGAAGCGCATTCTGTTGCCGCGTGTACTTCCGCGCCGGCCACTATGCCCACTGAAATCACCACTGGCGATATTGCACTGACGCTGTTTCCGCCGCCGTACCGCAATGATTTTTTGCATGAAGTTGACGTCATTGAAGACGTTATGATTGGGTGTGGCGTGGCATCGTTTCTCCCAGAGCCACCACGTGATTTTACTATCGGCCGGCTGCTGCCGATAACGCGGTACAGCCGCACAGTAAAGACCATACTGATTGGGCTCGGCTATCAGGAAATGATTTTTAATTACGTCGGTAGCAAAAAAAATTACATAGATAACATGGGCATCGATGCGACAACGGTTATCGAGATTGCAAACCCCATGAGTGAAAACTATCAGTTTATCCGTCCCGACATTATTTCGTCGTTGCTCAAAGCGGAAAGCATTTCCGCAAGCGCGCAGTTTCCGCACAAAATCTTTGAGATCGGCAAAGTGGCATATCTCTGTGACGAAGAAAACACCGGCACGCGCACCCGGCAGCACCTGGGATTTTTAACGGCGGCGGTAAATGCAAATTTCAACGATGCCGCTGCGGAAGTATCCGCACTGCTTTACTTTTTGGATTATCCGTATGTTGTCCGTGAAAGCAACGACCCGCGGTTCATCTCTGGGCGGCAAGTTGCAGTCATCGTAAACGACACGCCCGTCGGCATCTTTGGAGAAGTGCATCCGCGTGTGCTTGAAAACTGGCAGATAACCATGCCGTGTATTGCCGGCGAATTCGACGTGGACGAGCTTGCCGCGCGGACGGAATAAACGATCGGGCGATTTTTGTCGGCTGTGCACACAGCCGTACCAGCACCATAGTGCGCCTGTCCGCGCTTTTTACACCTGCGCGCAAGATGCAAGGAGGACGTGCGTGTTCCAAAAAGACAGCCGCAACCCACGCCGCATCGCTTTTTTTTCTGCGTTGTGCCTGTTCCTTGCTGCCGTGGAATACGCCGTTCCGAAACCGCTTCCCTTTATGCGAATTGGCTTGGCCAATCTGCCCATTATGTTGTCGCTCACCGCCATGAGCCGCCGTGAAACCGCTGTGCTTATTGGCTTTAAGATACTCGCACAGGGATTGCTGTCGGGAACGTTTTTTTCTTACGTGTTTGTACTGTCTGCGGGTGGATCCTGTGCAGCGGGAATCTGTATGCTTGCAGTTGCAGCGACCATACGAGCGAAAAAAATTTCTTATGTCGGTATCAGCGTCATCGGAGCGCTTGCCAATAACGCCGCCCAAATTGCACTTGCCGCGGCAATTCTTTTTGGAAAAAACACACGATACATCGCGCCGCTCCTGCTCGTTATCGGGACGGCATCCGGCACCGTACTCGGATTTTTTACCAATGCGTTCTGTAAAAAAGCACGCTGGTATGCTCAGCTTATAGAGGGGGAAGTCTCCCCCTCGCTCCAAAGTCCTCACTCCGTTCCGGTCTTTTCCGCTACCCCCTCTCACGGCATGCCATCTGCCGCTGCGGTAAAGACTGCCGCGCCGCAACCGCGCCACAAAAAATTCCGCGACTACATTGAATTCACGGCGGCACTACTCTGCTTACCGTTCTTTGTGCTGGAGCGTGATGTGCGCATCATATGGGTATGCGTATTTGTCTTTTTTGTTGCAGTACTCATTAAGCGGCGCGGCGCAGTGAATATCCTACCGTCGTTTTTTGTGGTGCTTTTTGTCACTGTTTTTGCGCTGCTTTCACCGTCAGGAAAAGTGTTATATGAAATAGGCCATTTTCGCATTACCGCCGGCGCGTTGCTATATGGCCTCAAAAAAAGCGGTACCCTCGTTGGTATGGTGTTCCTTTCCCAGTTTGCCATTTCTCCGCGTCTTGCGTTGCCGGGAGCGGCGGGCGCTTTTTTGCAGAACGTATTCGCATACTTTGACGTACTGACGGCACAACGCGTTCCGTTTAAGCGCGGACACATCATTGAAGCAATCGATGAGCACCTGATGGAAATTACACAGAAACTGCCTTTGTAAAAACGGCGTGCCGTCTACCAGTGCAGAATCTGTTCAGACAATTTTGGCCGTTTACTGTTTGACAAACCGGTCTGCGCTCAGTGCCGCTACATTGCCTTCACCGACGGCTTTAGCAATCTGCAACGGTGCCCCGGTAATGTCTCCTGCTGCAAAGCAGCCGGGGATGTTCGTCTGCATGTTTCTGTCAACAACCACTTTGCCGTTTTCTGTCACGATGCCAGGAATGAGCGCCGTCGGTGCGATGGAATCGCGTAAGATAAAGACGCAGGCAACGTCAAGTTTCCGCCCTTCTTTGGTAGTCAGACATTCAACTGATTTTTCACCGATGATTGCATCAGGCTTTTCTGTGATAACGTCACAGCGGCTGTCTACGTGTACGTCGCCTTTATACTGTGGTAGATAGTACACGGTGCTACAGATATTTGCCAGAAAATCTGCATCGTGCTCTTCTGCTGGCGCGTATGAAATCACTGCGACTGGCTTACCTTTGTACAACATACCATCGCAGGTAGCGCAGTAGCTGACCCCTTTCCCGAGCAGTTCCGGTTCGCCGGTGATCGGCTTTCCAAAATCGGTACCCGACGCAAGAATCACCGTCCGTGCATCGAATTGTTCCTGTCCGGCAAGTATGCCAAAATGGTCGCCCATTGGATAGATATTCGTGATGCGTTTTTCTGTGATGGTAATCTGCTGAGCGGTGAGCTGCGCCCGAAACGCAGCAACCAAATCTGCGCCGGAACCGGTTATTCCCGGATAATTGTTGATTTGGTGCGCTTTCAACAACATCGGGCTGATTTCCGTGCTGCCAAAAAGCATATATTTTCGTCCGCGTGCTTTTGCGGTGAGCGCTGCAGAAATACCCGCAGGTCCCGTGCCAACTATTGCGATATCAATCATGTCTTGTGCCATACCATAAGTATACTACAGAATTTAACCTATGACAATAAAAAAAAAGAGTACAAAGTTTCATAGCAAAATTATTTATAATACAAATTCTTCCAGGAAATCTGCAATGCCGTCATGGTTGTTGTCAAAGCGCGTTACATACCGCGCGCACGCTTGCACATCTGCGTGACCGTTACACATCGCAACGCCGTATGCCGTCTGTGTCAGCAAGGAGATGTCGTTCATACCATCGCCGAACGCCATCGTCTGTGCCCGCGGGATATCGAGTTTTTGCGCTAGCCACAGCAGCGATTCTCCTTTGCCGCATTCCGGTGGCATGATTTCAAGGAAATACGGTTTGCTGGTAAATATTTCTGCCCGTCCTGTAAGTGCATCCGTCAGAAACAATTGAAAAGCGCGTACGCTGTCAACCGCGGCGGGAATAACAATTTTTGGAAACGATTTTGATAAAAGCTGTTCATAGTTGTCCACGATAGTCAGTTGCAATTTTGAAAGTTCGGCATCTTTTTGTGACCACGGGTTATCAAACGAAGTGTAAATCGTTGTCGCATCGTACACCTGCACTGGCAGTGCGCGTGCTTGTGCTTCACGATAGACAAAACGCGCTACCTCCGTCGGTACTGTGCGCGAGTAAATTAAATCACGCGCATGCAAATCATACAGTGCGGCACCGTTCTGTGCAATGATGTAACGGCCGGCTTCGAGCCCAGCACAATCGAGCACGCGCACAAACGGCAGAATTGCATGGTCGACACGCCCGGAAGCCAGCACAATGTATATGCCCTGTGCTGCAGCTGCTTGCACGGCACGAACCGTCCGCGGCGAAATCGAAAGCTCATCCGTTAAGAGTGTATCGTCCAAATCGCATGCGATAATTTTTACCGAAAGCTTTTTGTCTGGCAGATTCATGCCGGGAGCGTAGCATAGAGTAAGACCCTGAGGCAATAGCAGCGATCCGTCGCGTTTGCTAGCCGGGAACACTGAAAACGGTGCAATCAATAAAAGGCGATATCAGAATTGAAAATACAAAAAGAGAGCTATTTCTTTGTAAAAATGTGTTATTTTTATTGTCAAAAATTGAAAAAAATATTATTATCTGTGTAATGCATCATATCAGGTGTATGAAGTGCTGCCCAAGCGGGTGCGATGTATCCGCAGGCAGTTTTGCCGGAGAATGACGTTTTCAATGGCTTTCGTCGGGTGCCTGTAGAGCGGTTGTAGTCAAAACGGGCACACCATCTGCTCAAACCAAGGGACTTTTCCAACTTTACAGGAGGAGATGTATGATTTTGTACAATACAGCACCAAGACAAAACTACATTTTGATGATAGGGGCAGTTGTATGCGCACTGTGCGCGCTCGCCCTTGCCTCGTGCAAAAACACGACTGACCCTACTGACCCTGTCGTTACGCCCACGTACACGGTAACGTTTAATGCAAACGGACACGGCATTGCCCCGGAGGAAATTACGGTTAATGAAAACGCCACACTTCCGAGTGCGTGTTTTAACACACCTGAATTTGCCGACAACGAAGACACATGCTGGTCTTTCAACGGCTGGTTCACGGACGAAGCGGCGACAAAGCAATTTACGCCTAGTACGCCTGTTACGCAAAACCTCACGCTGTACGCAGGCTGGGAACTGCTACAGCGCGTTACCATAACCTACGTTTCAAAACATGGGACACCCCCCGCAGCAAAAATAGAAGACGTCAATTATCAGTTGAGTGCAGAGGATGTTTCGCGAGATAATAGTAAACCGAAAGGATTATCGGGCGATTATCTCT
>JAFUFE010000178.1 GCA_017470085.1 Treponema sp. | reverse complement strand
TCATCGTTTCAGCGGTTTCCCTTGAACAGCTTCCTCCCGTTGGCGCGCAGGGTAAAGTGTATGTTCATCTTGTGCACACGGATGATGCTATGGCGCTCTACGGTTTTGCGACCGAGCGTGAGCGGCAGCTGTTCTGGGATCTGCTAAAGGTTGACGGCATCGGGCCGAAAGGCGCTATAAAGGTGCTGACGAATATTTCTGTTGAACAGTTTATGGCCGCTTTGGACGGCGGGGATATTGCAGTGCTTGAAAAGGTTCCCGGAGTGGGAAAGAAGACTGCCGCAAAGATGGTGCTCGCGCTCAAAGGGAAACTGACTATACCTGATGCTGCCGCGGGCATCCGTCGTGCTGATGGTGGACCGTACGCGGCAGTCGTCCAGTCGCTCCAGTCGATGGGGTATGACCGGCGTGACTGTGAAACGGCGGTAGCACGTGCAGCAGAAACCGTTATGCACGATGCTGCCATGGAGCGCACAACGTTGACGGAGAAAGAAGATGCTGTCTTTCGCGGTGCGCTTATGTTGCTCGCGACGTAATGTATGGCTGGTGTACACAAGACGGGAAAAGGATATTCTATGAGCGATGATATAGGGACGGCGGACGGCATTGTTCGTGCTGACCGGATGATGCACGATGATGCACAGGAGAACAATCTTCGTCCGCAGCTTTTAAATGAATTCCTCGGTCAACGAGCGGTAAAAGAGAACCTGTCCGTATTCATTGCCGCCGCGCGCGAACGACAAGAGCCGCTCGATCATCTTTTTTTGATTGGTCCGCCGGGGCTCGGTAAAACGACGCTCGCACAGATTACCGCACATGAGCTGGGCGCTGATTTTAAGGTGACGAGTGCCCCCGCTCTGGAAAAACCCAAAGATGTGGCGGGTATCCTTTCGACGATTACCCCCCGTACGGTGTTTTTTATCGATGAAGTGCACCGGTTGAAGCCAGCGATCGAAGAGATGCTCTACATCGCTATGGAGGATTTTGAAATCGATTGGATAATCGGACAGGGGGCTGCCGCGCGGACGGTGCGCATTCCGATTCCGCAGTTTACGCTTGTCGGCGCAACGACAAAGGCGGGCATGGTTTCAAGTCCGCTCATCAGCAGGTTCGGCATCATTCAGCGATTTGACTACTATACCCATGCGGAGCTCGCAGACATCATCCATCGGTCAGCGCGTATCCTTTCGGTTGCAGTCGACGATGATGCGGCACAGATGATGGCCGAGTGTTCTCGCGGGACGCCACGCGTTGCGAACAGGATTTTACGGCGGATGCGTGATTTTGCACAGGTGCACGGTACCGGACGCGTGACCCCGGATGTCATCAGCTATGGGCTTGAACGGCTCGAAATTGATTCGCTCGGACTGGAAAAATACGATCGGGAAATCCTGCTTTCAATTATCCACAACTTTGGTGGCGGGCCAGTCGGCGCAGAGACGTTGGCCATTTCAATCGGAGAATCGATTGATACGCTTGAAGATTATTACGAGCCGTACTTAATCCAATGCGGACTTCTACAGCGGACGCCCCGCGGACGGGTGGTGACCGATAAAGCATATGCGCATCTCGGTATGAAAGGAAACGCACACCGTGCTGACGAAAGACTTTTATTTTGAGCTTCCTGCAGATTTGATCGCGCAGCGTCCATCAGCTGTCCGGGGAGCAGACCGACTGTTGCGCTTGCCGCGGCAGGGCGGTGCTGTGTCGCATCATCACCTACAGGACTTATGCAGTTTAGTTGCGCCCGGCACGCTTATGGTGTTCAATAATTCACGGGTGCGGCGCGCACGTGTCTACGGCATCAAAGAATCAACTGGTCGCCCGCAGGAATTTTTTTTCTTGACAAAACACAACGACACGGGCACGGAATGGAACACGATGGTAAAAAATGCAAAAAAGCAAAAGCCCGGTATGCGCTATCTGTTTCCTGACGGTATCATCGGTACCATTGAGGAGCAGGAAAAACAATCCGGTACGGAGTTTCGCACGCTCCGGTGTTCTTTGCCGATTACAGAAGACTGGTTTGAGCGGCACGGGCACATTCCGCTTCCTCCGTACATCAGGCGGGCAGACACTGATGATGACTCTCATCGCTATCAGACGATATATGCTACGGAAACGGGGAGCGCTGCCTGTCCGACTGCGGGATTGCACTTTACCGAGGAATTACTTGCAGAGCTCCGCACGTGCGGGGTGGACATACAGTGGATAACGCTGCATGTCGGTCTGGGTACATTTTTGCCGGTGCGTGTGGCGGAGATAGAACACCACACGATGCACGAAGAGACGTACACCGTTTCCGACCGTACCGCGGATGCAATCAATCAGGCAAAACGGGAGGGGCGTCCCATTCTTGCCGTGGGGACAACGTCGGTGCGTA
>JAFUFE010000018.1 GCA_017470085.1 Treponema sp. | reverse complement strand
GCTCTGCGAAAAATCGGAGGCATATACCACGCGTACGACCTGCGGTCGTGCGCAGAGAGGAAATTTATTTTTACGTCGTCGCTTTCGCGACGTGAGCGTCCCTGCGTGGTGTTCTTTGCCAACGAGCGCACTTTCTGCAGAAGCAGCCGAGCCCGCCCTGGAAGCCCTTTAGTCCACCGCAGTGTGCCAACGGCACACGAGGAGGATGAGCGTGAGCGAAGGCTGGAAGGGCGGTTCTTCCCACCGTTTGCTCCCGTAAAAATTATCGCATGTTCCATGTGTCGCTGTGTCGAGTTCCCTTTTTGGCGGAATGCGGCGGGTATAACAGAACTTTATCGCGGGGGCTAACGGGCGTTTCTTGCGCTTTTTAACATACCTGTGTACAATATAATCGCATATTATCAACGACTTTAGGAGGAATTATGAAACACATTCGTTTTGCATGTGCCGCATGCGCGCTTTTGCTCGCTGCATGCGCGACGACGGGCAAAAAATCATCTGACGCTTCTGCTCAATACAAAGCGTTTTCAGGAAGCGTGACGACAATCGAGAAATACGGTCACGCTGTTACCGACATTGCGTTTGCAGACATGCAAGCGGCGGGATATGAGCACGGCGATGTTGTCACTGTCACGTTTGACAACGGTTATACATTCGACGCGCCAATCGTTGCAAACTACGATGTAGACCGCGGCGCGTATTTGGTGCGCACGAATTACGCGAACGGATTCGTTGCCGCGTGCATCAACTACGGCAAGATGAATGAGACGGCGAATGTGCGCGTTGGCTCAACGCTCGCTGTTGCCATGAAAGAAAAGGCGGGCTACCTTGAGCAGTACGAAGTGCGCAGTCTTGTTCGCACCGACGAGCGCGGCGACTACCGCTCTGACGACGCGTTTGCCAATTTCCGTGAAGTCTCGTATGGCGCAATAGGTAAAAACATATTGTATCGCGGAAGCCATCCGACGCGCACCGGCTGGACGCGTGCGCCGTTTGTTTCTGCGCTCATGGAGAAAGCGCACATCAAGACAGTTGTCAATATGTCTGACTCTGAAGCAGAGCTTGCCTCATACCTTGCTGCTTCAAACAACGAGCGCTCTGCATTCTATGCGTCGCTTGCCGCGCACGACAGCGTGGTGTGTTTGAGCATGAGCATGGATTTTACCGCCGACGACTTTGCGGCGAACATTGTGCGCGGCGTGCGCTTTATGCTTTCCCACGAAGCGCCGTACTACTTGCACTGCAACGAAGGCAAAGACCGCACCGGATTCATCTTTGTGTTGCTCGAGTCGCTTGCTGGCGCAAAAAAAGCTGACATGCTCGCGGACTACATGGAAAGCTACGTGAACTTTTATCACGTGGAAAAAAACAGCCGCAAATACGACATCATTGCAAAAGCGAACTTTGAGCCGATGTACGCATTCATTGCAAACGGCACGACGCCTGCAAAAGGCGCGCGCGCATATTTAACAAAGCACGGCATGAGCGACGCAGAAGTTGACGCGCTTGTGGCAACACTAAAATAATAATACGGGCGCACCGTCTGCCAAGAACGGC
>JAFUFE010000177.1 GCA_017470085.1 Treponema sp. | reverse complement strand
CCGATAGAACACCTGATGCACCGTGCCCCGCCGTCTGTTCTGTAGGCGCTTGTACACTCCTTATGCTTTTGCCGACGCCGGCTCCTTGACTTTCCGGGCATTGGCAGTCGTTTTCTTTTCTTCGGTATCTATTTCCAGTTTGTAGTCAACCAGCTCCAGAATGACGACATCGGCAGCATCGCCCTGCCGAAAGCCCAGTTTCAAAATACGCGTATAACCGCCGGGACGATCTTGCATACGCGGGCCGATGTCGGTAAACAGTTTGTTCAAAATGCGTTCATCCTGAATAAACTTTGCAGCTTCACGGCGATTGTGAACGCTGTCAACTTTAGCACGGGTAATCAATTTTTCAGCAGCGCGGCGCACCGATTTGGCTTTGGCCTTTGTCGTCGTAATGCGCTCAAAGCGAAAAAGAGAAGTCACCATATTACGCGACAGTGCACGGCGATGTGCGGAGGTTCTTGAAAGCGGATTAAATCCATTCTTATGATTCATCTGATTCTTCCTTATGCTTCATACTCGTATTGACATGACTGTAGTCGGTCATACCGAGCGACAGTCCCCACTCGTTAAGCTTTTCCTTTATTTCGGCAAGGCTTTTTTTGCCGAAGTTGCGAGTCTTTGCGATGTCTTCTTCTGTTTTTTTGGTAAGCTCTCCGATAGTGCGAATATTCGCATTTTTCAGACAATTCGAGGAACGCACCGTTAGCTCCAGCTCTTCAACAGGCGTTTCAAGCCACTTTCGCAAACGCTCGTTCTCTTCGCCTCCGTCATCACCGCTGACAATATCGCTGTCGTTAAAATTGATAAAAATAGTAAAATGCTCTTTTGCTATTTTTGCGGCCTCGCCTAACGCATCTTCAGGAGAAATGGTTCCATCTGTCCACACTTCCAAAATCAGCTTGTCGTAATCATTGCGCTGACCAACGCGACACGGCTCTATTGAATAGCGCACCTTCGGTATTGGCGTAAAAATCGCATCTATCGGAATTGTCCCCACAACGTTGATAAGGTGCTCGTTCACTTCTGCCGGTACATATCCTCTACCGAACGATACCTGAATTTCAATATCAACCCGTGCGCCTGCCATCATCGTAAAGACGAGCTTATCCTTCGTCATAACTTCAAGCTGTCCCGTTTTGGCAAAGTCGGCGCTTGTTACCGCCTTCGGTCCGGTAAATTCGTAGTGAATGGTATCCTGCTCAACATCTTCTGGAAGCCGCACGCGAAGCTGTTTCAATCCATTGATTATTTCAAGCGTATCTTCCGCCACGTGGGGAATCGCCTCAAACTCGCTGGAGATAACATGGGCAACTGCGTTCTCATCATATGAGGTAATTCGTACGGACGTTATCGCGTATCCTTGGATTGAAGACAAAAGCACGCGGCGCAACGTATTACCGACAGTCGTTCCAAAACCCGTTTCAAACGGATATGCGGTAAACTTACCGTAATTCGGATTCGTTTCGAGTTGTTCAAATGTAATGCCTTTCGGTTTCTTAATGCCCTTCATCAGGTTTTTTCGAGCCATCTGAACTCCTTTAAAGTAATAATATCAAAAAATAAACGTTTAGCACGGGCAAAACCACCCGCACAAAGCGCGGCGGTGTACGCCGCTGTTCCCGTTACAAATGGCGCGTTTTACGGGGACGGCATCCATTGTGCGGAATCGGGGTCACATCGGAAATTGACTTCACCTTCAGCCCGAGCGTCCCCAGCGCACGAATTGCATTTTCCCGTCCCATTCCCGGACCTTTCACATAGACATGCACTTCACGCAGTCCATAGGCCAGCGCTTTCTGTACCGCAGTTTCTGCGACAGTCTGTGCCGCAAACGGCGTCGATTTCTTTGCCCCGCGGAAATTCAGTCCGCCGGATGAAGACCAGGCCAGCGCATT
>JAFUFE010000176.1 GCA_017470085.1 Treponema sp. | reverse complement strand
GATAACGTCGATTACCGTAACGCTTTCGGCTATTTCAAAATTTTTGAGTGCGCCGCCGTGTGAAAGCAGGATGATTTTATTAATGCCCTGTTTTTTAAGCTCGTCGGCATATTTTTGCGCTGCTATAATTTCATCAACAAAACGCACATCTTTTCCCGGACTTGAGGAGTCAACTGTTTTCCGCACCGTGTCTAATCCGATAATGCCGATTTTCTGCCCTTCGATATCCATGACAGCATACGGCTTCCACATGCCGTACAGAATGCTGCTTTTATCAGGATTGACATTTGCAGAAAGCACGGGAACATTCAGATAGTCAAGAAATTTTTTCAAGCCTTCGTTTCCTGCGTCAAACTCGTGATTGCCGAGCGTAAAATAATCGAAGCCGCTGATGTTCATCATGGCGGCGTCTGCGCTCCCGCCGAATAGTGTAAAGTAGAGCGTGCCGGTAATCGCGTCTCCTGCGTGCAGCGTTATCGGATTTTTTGCCGACTGTTTGAGCTTTTTAATCTCGTGCACTACTTCAGGATACCCACCGAACAAGGCGCTCGTTTTCTTTCCGCCTATCAGCATGTCGAGCTGCACGGGCTCAAGGTGCGAGTGATGGTCATTGATGTGGATGACAGTAACTTCTAACGGTGCATCCATCCGTGCTGATTTTGCAAGCGGCTTGGTGCCCGCACAGCTTACCGTAAAGAGAAGCAACAATACAAACGTAAAAGCAGACAGGTGAAATTTCTTCATAAATAATCCTCCTATGGATTTCATTGTTTTACGGAATCACTCTCTTACTCAACAGTATTGCTCACTACGCATCGCTCTCCTACCACGCATCGATGCATAGGCACGTTGCACACATCAACGGGATGCGCGACGGCTTTTCAACGCCATAAACGCGCGCGCTCGTTCCTTCCGTGAAGGACTGTCAAGTTGTTTTCGCGCGCCATCTAACGTTGAAAAATCATCGAGTATCATATTGTATGCATTGTCAGCGAGGGCGGCGACAAAAGCTGCATAGCCGACGCGCGTGTTGCTCGCTTTTGTTAAAAGCAGTACGCGACGGTACAAAAGATTTGCCATATCGTAGTGATGTTCTACAATATCATCGAGTATCAACGGTATAATCTTTGTGGCCGCCGCCCGGTTGCTGTCCGCTGATATTTCACACACGCGTTCGAGCGGCATTCCCGTCATTTGTATGGCGGACAGCAACGCCGCCCGCACATCTTTCGAGCCTGCTACAAACACGTTCATAGATACTCTGTCCTTATTTGCAAGAACGGCCAAGCGGACAGTGTCAAACACTTTTTGCAATAGTTCCGCACTGCTGTTTTCGTAGCCGTAGATAACCAGGTAATTACACTGTTTAGGAACAAGCTGCTTTTCTGTTTTCAAAACTTCCGTGAAGATTCCTGCTACCGCTTCTGCTTGCTTTTTGAGCGTGGCAGCACGCTCTGCATCTACGGCGGCGAGTGCAGCATAGCTTTTTGCGGTGTTCTTCTGATTGATATACGCACGCAAAAAAGCGTTCTCTGCTTTTTGCCATGCGTTTGTTTGAGCAACGGCAGGATGATGTGGAAAGAGAAAAAACAGCGCAAGAAATACACGCACCATAGTACTGCCCTGATAGTTCATAGGCAAAATATACCATGCTTTTTATTGTGCCATATAAAAAATCTCCAGTATATTTTTGTAAAAAATATCTTTTGTGTGTGATTCTGGTGGAATAATAGATACAGCAGTTATGCAGCGTATACACACATGGGTGATGTGTCATTTTCTGTGTTGCGATTGTGAGTGTTATTTCATTTTTTTATTGCCGTTGCTTGAGTTTTAAAGTTTTTTTAATTCGCTCTGGAAAAAGCATCGATTTCTGTGGGACAAGCTGCTTGAAAAAAATCCTCCGTGTACGAACACCGGTTCGCTGCTGTTCACAATAGGGAAAAAATTGTATAAT
>JAFUFE010000175.1 GCA_017470085.1 Treponema sp. | reverse complement strand
GGCGCATTCAGCGTTGAAAAGGCACAGGCGTGCAAGGTACCGCGGGGGCCACTCTGGGGAAAGCTTCAGCAGGGGCAGCCGGTCACTGCGAGCGACGGTACGACAGTCAGGCCGGAAGCAGTGCTCGGTCCATCACGCTGTGGCAGAAAGTTCAGCTATGTGACGGATACACTCTACCGCCGTTCTATAGTCGATGCGGTGCGCGATTCCGATTTGTTGATCTGCGAAGGGATGTTTGAAGATGCGCTCATCGCCCAAGCACGGGAGAAAAAACACATGACCGCTACCCAAGCGGCGACCATTGCGCGCGATGCCGCAGTCAGGCAGCTCGGGCTCATCCACTACAGTCCGCGCTATACTGACCGCGAGCTGTCCGCACTGCTTCTGGAAGCGCAACGAATATATCCTGAAGCACAGCTGACAAAGGATCGCAGGTGTTTTGCCATCCCATACCGGGATTAATGCGTGGTAAGAAAGCGAATGATAGAGCTGCGTGACTTTTCAAAATCGTATGCAGCCGCCGGTATACGCGGTTTGTTTTCTTCTGATTACCGGACGGCGGCGCGGAACGTTCTTGCGGTGCGTACCGTTTCATTTACAGCGGAAGCGGGACGGCCGACGGTATTGCTCGGGCCGAACGGTGCTGGAAAGACCACCATCATCCGCGCCATCGCAGGGCTTCACTACGCAAGTGCTGGTAGCGTAGTGGTGAGCGCCGCGCCGCGCGTGTCTCTGGTCAGTCCATCAGCACCATTGTTCGATGTGTGTCGTGCTCCGAAAGCCGCCCGTGCAATGATTGGTTTTGTGCCTGAGCGCCCCATCTTGTATGACGATATGACAGTCAGTGAGCTACTGCTAACCGTTGCACAGTTTCGGGGGGTAACGGCTGCAGCTGTTCCAGACACGGTTCGCTGCACGCTTACGCAGACAGCGCTGTCCGCGGTGCAGGATAAAAAAATCAAGACGCTTTCCAAGGGCTATGTACAGCGGCTCATGCTTGCACAGGCAGTTGTTGCCACTCCGCCGAACATTGTGCTCGATGAGCCGACGAACGGTCTTGACCCTGCAGAAATCAGCCGTCTGCGACAGCTCGTAAGCACGCTTTCAAAGACACAGACGGTGGTGCTTTCAACGCACGTGCTGTCGGAGGCAGCAGCACTCGATCCCAATATCGTCATCGTTTTAAATGGCACGATTGTCGCACAGGGACGTTCCGACGACATCATCGCCCGCACACAGACAGCGACGCTTGAAGATGCCTATTTGGCATTAACCGGGGGGGGGTATGCGTAAGCGTCAGACGTTTTTCCAATTTGTGCGCGTCAAACTTTGGCACGCGTTTTCACAGCCACTGGTGTACGCGGTCGGCATCGCCGTTGCCGTTTCGACTGCGCTCTCTTTTTTTGTTGTACACCGTTTTTTTTCCGGAAGTACAACAAATCTTGAACCGTTTTTTTCTGTCATACCGCTCCTTGCGACGGTTGCTGTTCCCGTGTTGTGCATGAAAACGGAAAACGACCGTTATGATGAGTTGTTGCCGCTTTCGGACGGTGAACGTATCGTCGGCAGATGGACTGTAGCACTCGTCAAATACGGTGCGGTCATTGTTCCACTGTGCGCGATTCCCGGATGTGTACAGTGGTTCGGCGACATCGACTCAGGACAAGCGTGTATCGGTTTTCTTATGCTCCTGCTGTACGGTGCTGCAGCGTGCGCGCTTTCGATACTGTGTACTGAATTTATTTCCCATCCGGCAGCTGCGTTCGTCGCTGCGATTGCAGTGTTGGCGTTTTTTTCTTTTTCGCATACACTCTCGCCGGTGTTCCGGGCGGTCAGTTTTGCGGCACATTTTGATGCGGCAGGGAAGGGCATCGTTGATTCACGAGACATCGCTTTTTATGTTGTGGCGACGGTTTCTTGTCTCGGTCTTGCGGTGCTGGCCGTTACTGTGCACCGGGGGAAGGTTTTCTCTCCGGTAGAACGGCGAACCTGTCTTTTAGCGTGTGTCGTCGTCGTTCTCGGCGCATATGATGCTGAACGGTTTTATATCCGTGCGGACGTCACGAAGGATAAAAAATTCAGCGTGTCACCGTACAGTGCCGCGTTGTTGGCGGAAGTGACGGAACCGTTCCGGGTGACGTACTGGCGAACACCGCATCTTGCAGCGCAGTATCCCGGCATCCGCGATATCGAAGAATACCTACGCATATGGTGTGGCACGAATCGGCATATCATCTGTGATATACGATCGCCTGCAACTGCTGATGAACGGCGCGCACTTGCCGGTTATGGCATTTATGGACAATCGATACGGACAGGGGGGGTAAATCGGACTGAATACGAAACGGTGTATTCGGCGATTGTTCTGGAGTATGAAGGCGATGTACGAACGATTCCGTTCATACTTATGGCACAAACGCTCGAATACGATTTGGCAGTTCAGGCGGAGACGCTCATCGTCGGCCGCGAGCGAAACGTGCTGTTGGTGAGTGGGAACGGCCGTACGATTGCCGCTGATTACAGCTATGTCGTTCCGTGGTTGACTGCACAGGGGATGTCGTGTACCACCGGTGCAGTAACCGACGCTGATTTTGCCGAGCGGCTTGATACGTTCTCCGGTGTAGTCGTGGTGTTCGGTAGTTCTGCGTGCACTGATGAAGCGGCGCTCGCCCTTGAATCGTTTATTATGAGGGGGGGAAGTGTTTTTCTTATGTTGTCTCCGTACACGGTTGACAGCGCGGGAGACTGGTCAGTGTCAAAACAGCCGTCTCCGCTTTTTTCCCTGCTTGCCGCGTGGGGGATTTCTTTTCCCGCGCTTATTGCCACCGATGCGGTAAACGCTACGATCACGTTGACCAGCACTGCTGATGCAGCGGGAATGCCGCTTCCTCAGGTTGAGCGGGAAGTCCGCTCATACCCGTTCTGGGTGCGCGTCCTCGGACAGACGGCCGCGAAGCACGGTTTAACGCTTTTCTGGCCAACACCGCTCACCGTAACCGATGCTGCTGTCTCCCCCTTGCTGGTCTCAAGTCCAGCGTGTACGCCCGTCGTTGAGTCAAGTGAAGGGCACCTATTCGACACCAACCCGTTCACGGCATGTTCGGAAAACACACCGTATGCCGCTACCGGCACCTATATCCTCGCGGCAGAAAAGACCGGCTCGTTTTCTGGCTGGTATACCGCACAGGAACAAAGCGATGCACACCTCATCGTTGTGGGTGACCAGTATTTGGTTGACAGCCTGTTGCTCGAATACAACGGGGGGGAATACGGCGACTATCGAAACCTCGACTTTTTGACTAACTGCGTGCTTCGCCTCAACGGAGAAGACGCGCTCGCCCGCATTCACAATAAGGCGCCGGCTGCCACCGTGCTCTACAAGGTGCCGGATGCAGAGCTGTTTTTGCGCCTCCGCACGCGGTGCTATATAGTGACGTGCGGCATCGTCCCCTTGTGGTTTATCGTGTGCGCGGTGGGAATCGCATACGAGCGTCGACGCCGGCAGCGAAACTGGCACGAGGCGCTCCAATGACGGTGATGACAAACAGGGTGCTGCGTGCAGTCGCTCTTCTAGAGGCGGCGATTGCCGTGCTTTCGTTCACTCCTGTGTCGCGACTTCACCAACGGCGGCCGGCGGAGACCACGGCATTTTTAAACGCACGATACGTCGCCACGGTCGCTGAATTCTGTATCGAGCAGAAAACTGAAACGCTGACGCTCAAACGGTTGCCGGCAGGAAACTGGCTCGGGACAAACGGCAGTATAATTTTCCCGGTTGACAGCGAACGAATGGAGCGTTTTATCGCCGCGCTTACAACGCCGCGAAAGCTGTACCTCATATCGTCCCGTGTGCACGCGCTGGAGCGCTACGAGCTCGACACGGCGCTGACAACGACCGTTTCGTATAGAAACAATATGAACTCATATACAAAAGTAGACTTTGGCAACCAAAACAGCATCACTGCTCGTCGTCGCTGCATGATTGCCGGGCGTACGGGGATATATGAAACCGCTGATGATATCGCCCCGTTTCTGTCGGTACGGGCGAATGATTGGGCGGATCCGTATCTGGTGTCGCCTGTCATGTTCGGCACAACGACAGCGGAAGACATTCAGTCTATCAGTTTTACGTCCGACGGAACGGCGACTTACTTGACTTCTGGTACTGCGGCCTTTTCTGCCGCTGTCCGAACGATGCTGTCGCTGCGTCACGGAGCGCTTGTACCGATTTCCCAGCACGGTGAAACAACGGACGGCGCTCGGCTCGTGATGGGGAAGGGGGACGGCAGCGCGATATACGTTTCGTTCGCTCCCCGTGCCGACGGTGGCCAGACGGTAATGCTCAGTGCTCCGTCAGGTGCCACATCCTCAGCGCCCGCGCCGTTTTCTTACGCAGTTGAAATCAGCGCGTGGACGTACGAACGAATCGCAGCGCTCTTTAAATAGACGGCGTGTCGCGTCGCTCTTCGTCCCTGTGGTGATACTGTCTGCTTTGCTTTACAGAGGAGAGTGCGGAAGGGAGCCAGCGGGCACTTTTTTACGCACTCGCATACACGAACAGCGCGAACAGTGTGCAGTTATAGACAGCGTGGATGACAATGCCCGGTACGATGGTGTGCGTCTTGAGAAAGCACCACCGCAGCGCACAGCCCGCGCAGGTCGCGTGTACGACGGCTGCCGCACCGATATAGCGGTGAGCGGCAGCGAACAGTACCACGGCCGTTGCTTCAACCGCAGCATGCATGCCGTTCGTGCGGACACCTGTAGGGAGCAGTCGGATGAGTGTTTCCGGCACGTACCAGCGGTACAGCGTTTCCTCGTACAATGCTCCGCAGAGGTATGACAGTACAGCATATCCGTACGCACTGCCGCTGTCGGGAATGCGCGGCGACGCTGATGGCGTGATCACGCCATACGCTATGGCAGCTTCGAGTACAGCAGCACTGATGCAGAGCACCCCACACGTGACAAGTATCGGAACCGGTCCGGCTGCTCGTACCGCTCCCCAGCGGTGTGCCGGCATCACGTTATGAAGGGCAGCGAGCAGCACGCCTGATCCGACTGCCAGAGCGAGCGAAACGGTGGGAAACGTACTAAAAACAGGCGGCACTGCCGTGACAAACAGCGGTGGCACCACGCAGCCTACCGCTATCACAAAAAAGAGAAAGCGCTGTAACGGTACAGATTGATTTTTCATTTCTTATTATGATACACTAATACAGCGTTTATGAATATTCCCGCACTGATAGTGATTGTAGCAGCTGTCATCCTCCTTTCATTCATCGGCAGGACATTTCAAAAGCACATACAATTTTTTTTAATGGGGCTTGATACACATTTCTCTTTCCCGGAAATCATGCTGCTCTGGAAGACCGCGCAGCTCTGTCGCATTCAGGAGCCGATGGCGCTCTATTGGTCAATTCCGGTGTTGACCCGGTGTATGACCGAAATAAGTGCACACAAAACAGATCCGGCTGTTCGGCGCCTGCTGTCAAAACTGTACGACTACCGCACGAAGATAGAACACGCGGCAAGCCAGAAAAAAGGAATCACCACTACGCGTGACCTTTCCGCTGGAGAGCGGTTCCGCATTATTTATCCCGGAGCAGGTGTCTTTTCAGCGACGCTCCTTGACAACGGTCATGAGCTGGTGATTTCGACACCGACGCGAGGCGGCATCATAACGGTTGCAGGAGCGGAGTGGGTGTCAAAAAAAGTGAGCGTGTATTTTTGGCGGAAAGGAGATGCAAGCTACGTGTTCGATACCGTCGTCGTAAAAGTAGGCGTCTATTTTGGGGAAGCGGTGCTCCTTTTGCAGCACAGCACTGACTTGATGCGCACGCAGAAGCGGCAAGCGGTGCGTGCCCGGTGCCATCTTCAGGCAACGCTCTTTATCATCGATACCGCGCCGGAAAGCGGGGCTACCGGCAACCGTGTACCGACGGGGTACCGCTGCATCCTTGAAAACATCTCTGAATCAGGCGCCTCTATCCGCATTGGTGGAAAGGCTGTCGCCAGTGTCCAGCTCCGGCTTCAGTTTTATCTCAGGGATAAGCTCATCATAATGACGGGCAGCGCTCGGACCATCGAATACGATAAAGACAAAAACCAGTCTTGTATTCATTTTGAGTGTACCGATATTGAAGCCGACATGCGGAACGAAGTGTTGAGCTTTGTCTACAACATTCTTCCGGAAGGTGAACGGGAAATACAGACTGCGATTTCACTGGCACAGAAAGACGCTGTGGAAGAGGAGGCTGCCCGTGCACAGGAAGAGCCGGCAATTGCAGAAACAGCGGAAACAGATATACAATAAAAGCCGTCGTGTAGCCCCGGTGCGTATTGTCATCAAAAACAAAAAGATGACGTCGAGCCGAAACGGTTGCACTGCGGAAGGAACGGTGAGATGATGAAGCATTTTTTTAAATCACTGGCAAACATCGCCTTATGTGTTGTAGTCGGTGGAGCAGCCGGTGCGATCGACAGCACCAGTCTACGCATACAGTTTATTAAAGGCAACATAGCAGATAAAACCGCAGCAGTGCGGGAAGCGGACGGGGAATGGGCTCCCGTACTCGCCCGGACGGCGCTTTCATTTGTTCTGGAGCATAAGGCGGTACTTGGTGATGACCGCGACCTTGCCGGGCTTGCGGTAGCGAGCGTCCTTGCCGTTCCGGATAGCTACAGCGCGTCATTGCCGGCAGCTGAGCAGATGAACTTGTCACAGGAGCTCACGCGCGTCTTTGAGCTTTTTTCCGACGCCACCGTCAAGATAGCCGTGGTCAGTAAGGCGGTGCACCTGTCCGATCGTCTTCACCACGAGGTGCTGGTTTCAGCGTTCAACGACTATATTTCGCGGCCGGCGAACGAATCGGATAGTGCTGTCGTCAAAGAGACGATACAAGCACTCGGAACCATCGGCAACGACGAGTCGTTTTCAGTGCTGTATCGCCTGTACCTTGAAAACACTTTTCCGTCACTGACCGATGAATGTGCTCGTGCGATCGCTCGGCTGGCGCCCCGTGCGTCGGACTATGTTGATGCGGTTATCGCTGCTGGCGACGTACGGACAATTCGTCCACTTTTTGACGTCATCGAAAAAAGCGCTGACTGTCCCGATGTTTTTAAAGCGCGGATTGCCGAAATGACGCTTTCGACGACGATATATACTGCTGAAGGGAATCAGCCGGAGGCGGTATTGAACCTACAGCTTGATGCACTGCGCGTACTTGTCCGCTTGAACTGGACACGGGCAGCAGAGACGGTAATCGTGTTCTTCGACCAGGGCAGTACGGCATACACTGCAGGCCGTTTTTCTGAAAGCGACTTTGTGGAAGTGATTGCCGCAACAGCGGCGCTTTCTCCTCTGGACGCTTCTCGGAAGTTATCCGCATACCTGGTAGCGCTCAATGCAGCGCAGGAGACGGGAAGGGCACCGGCACCGCGCGTTGTCCGTGCCGTTATTTCAGCGCTCGGTGCTATTGGCAACAAACAGGCGTTTGATGCGCTGCTCGCGGTCACGTATCTGACGTATCCGGATGACATCATTGCTGGCGCCCGCGATTCCCTCGCGAGATTGAAATGGTAAGAAACAGAGTATACAATCCAATTGTGCTTGCGGCGTGCATCTGCGTACTGTTGCTGTATTGTGTGCCCGGCAGCCCCAAAAGCACGAGCGCGTTTCGTACACTGGTTGCCCGGCACGATGTGTGTGCGATAACGGGAAAAATTGTCTCCACTCCGCAAAAACAGGGGGAGCGGTATGCGTTTTCGCTTGAGCCCTGGAGCGCCAGCGGTGCGTCAGGAGCGACGTCTGCGGCAAGCGGCGTACTGACAGTCTTTATGCCGCAGGCTCCGGTTGAAGCCCATTTTCCCGGAAGATTGTATACGGCGGCACGGAATAGTATTTTCAGCTGCGACTCAGGTGCGATCGTTACAGTGACCGGTACTCTTACTGACAGCGATACTTTTTTTGCAACACGCGGTGAAACGCTCGGCTGGGAAAAAGGGTTCAGCGGATACAGTGCGCGTTTCCGCACACGGTGCCGATTGCAATTTCGGCGATTACTGTACGCGTGGGGACACGCCGGCGGCCTGTTGCTGTCGCTTTTTTCCGGGGCACGTGAATACACCGAACTGGAGACAATCGTCGGTTTCCGGAATGCTGGACTATCCCATATCCTTGCGCTGTCCGGCATGCATCTATCGCTGGTATCGTTGGCAGCGTTCGCAGCTGGACAGCGCCTTGCGGGGAAAAAATACGCGTTTCTCCTGCAAGCAGCAGCGGTGGTGCTGTTCGTGTGGTTCGCTGGTGCCTCGCCGTCATTGACGCGTGCACTCTTGTGCAGCTTACTGATGCTCGGTGCGGCGCTCGCTGGGGGAACTGCTCCAGACATGGTTGTTATTCTGGCTGTGTCGTTTTTATGTCACGCGTGTATTGCGCCACAGGATGTGCATACAGCCGCATTCGTGCTTTCTTACGGAGCGCTCGCAGGAATCCTGACCATCGGCCGTCACAGCGACCAATTTCTGTCCCGCTGGCTGCCGCCACCGGTCGCATCAGGGCTTGCTGCATCGATTGGCGCGCAGCTCTTTACCGCGCCGATTTCACTTGCGCTCTTTGGCTCGTACATGCCGATTGGCATCGTTGCGACGCTCATTGTCTCGCCGCTTGTAACCGCCTTTATCTTTGCCGGTGCGTTTTGCATGGCGATCTGTTTTCTGCTGCCGCCACTCGTGCCTGTTGCCAGCGGTGTACTCAACATCATCTATTCGGCGATAAAGTATACCGTTCTTTTTTTCGCCCGTGCGCCGGCGATTTCGATTACATGAGCACATCGATAATGAACCATCCTGACTACAATTCACCGGCCGCGCTCAAATCGTTTCTGGCTGGTGCTGGCATGGCGGTGCACAAACAATTCGGACAAAATTTTTTGATCAATGCAAAAGCGCGTGCCAGGTTGGTCAGAGCGCTTTCGCTTTCAGCGGGAATGACAGTATGGGAAATCGGGCCGGGACTCGGCGCGATGACGGAATGTATTCTGAAAACCGGTGCGCGGCTCACGGTATTTGAAATCGACCGCGGGTTTGCAGCAGCGCTGAAAGAGTTCTTCGCTACAGAATACACGCGAGGGCAGCTCACTGTTGTTACAGGAGATGTTTTAAAGACGTGGCACAAGGAGTACGCGCGCACCGGTCCGCCCGACTGTTTTTTCGGCAACCTCCCGTACAACAGCGCCGCGACATTGATAGCGTCAACGATTGAACACTCGGTGCGGTTTTCCCGCTGTGTGGTGACGGTACAAAAAGAAGTCGCAGAGCGTCTGTGTGCTGCGGTGGGGACAGCGGCGTATTCATCGCTGTCGATTCTCTGTCAATGGGCATATAGTGTCCGCCCAGTGATGGACTTAGCAGGGGGAAATTTTTGGCCGCGCCCCCGTGTCGACTCGCGCGCAGTCGTATTAACGCCGCGGGCGGACTTTCCTCGGTGCAAAAACCCGCCGCTGTTCATGCGGCTCCAGCGAGCGCTGTTTCTGTCCCGCCGAAAAAATATCCGCAATAATCTGACTGCGTTTTTAGGGAACGGCGACGCTGCCGCCCGTGCGCTCACGCTGGCTGGCATTGACCCGCAGCTGCGTCCAGAGGCGGTGCCGATTGAAACGCTGTTGCAGTTGTCTGACTGTCTGAATGACGCTATACTGTAGGTATGGATACGGCAACGATTGCAGCGCGGCTGGCTGCAGTGCTCCACGATGTACAAGACTGTGCTGCCCGCGCAGGAAGAGCAGCCGACAGCGTCCGCGTGCTGGCAGTGAGTAAATTCCATCCGCAGCAGGCGGTGCTCGATGCATACGGAGCAGGGCAGCGGCTATTCGGTGAGAACCGCGTACAAGAAGCGGCGGAAAAATTCAGCACGTTGCCTGACGCCGTCGCCGCTCATTGTGAGCTGCACCTTATCGGAACGCTCCAAAAGAACAAAGTGAAACACGCCGTCCGCATTGCTTCCTGTATTGAATCGGTCGACCGACTGTCGCTCCTCGCTGAAATTGAACGGCACTGTGCTGCGAGATCAGTGGCTCTTTCCGTGCTGTTTGAATACCGCACGGGAGAAGATTCAAAATCGGGATTTACCGAACAGGCGGAACTGGAAGCAGCGCTCGAGTACTGCGCAGCAGGAGCGGCACCGCACATTACCCCCCGGGGGTTTATGACGATGGCACCGTTTACGGACGACGAGCACGCCATAAGGAAATCGTTCAGTACGCTCCGAATCCTTGCAGAAAAGATGCGAGCGCACTATCCGTCTCTACCGCTTTCAGAACTATCAATGGGCATGACGAATGATTATCGGTACGCCATTGCAGAGGGCTCCACTGAGGTGCGAATCGGTACGGCGATTTTCGGCGAACGGGAGTACGCAGCATGAAACGGCTTTTTGCGGTTGTCATCGTTATCGGAATGTTTTCAGTCCAGCTGT
>JAFUFE010000174.1 GCA_017470085.1 Treponema sp. | reverse complement strand
TTAAAGCCGCATATTTTGAGCGAACGCGAAGAACGGCTTTTATCGCTCCAGGGAGAAAGCGCCAGCACTGCGGGAAAAACGTTCAGCTTGCTCACAAACTCCGACATGGATTTTGGCACGATTACCGTAGACGGAAAAGCGCTGCCTTTAACGCAGTCCACGTGGAGTTCTTTTATGGAGCACCCCGACCGCGCAATTAGAAAAAAAGCGTACGACCAGTTCTATGGGGTCTTTGAACAGCACACGCAGACACTCGCATCGCTGTACGCGGGGTCGGTGGCGCAGGATGTGTTTGTTACGCGCGCGCGTGGCTATGCGTCTTGTTTGGAAAAAGCACTGTACCACGACAAGGTACCGCGTGCCGTTTATCACAACTTAATCGACAGCGTACATAAAAACCTGCCGACGCTCCACCGCTACTACGCGCTCCGCAAAAAAGCGCTCGGCCTCTCAGAACTCCGCCACTACGACGTGTACGTACCGCTCGTGCCGTCTGTTGAAACGCATACATCGTACGACGAGGCGGTGGAGCTCTGCCGCGCTGCTCTTTCCCCCCTTGGTACAGAGTACACCGACACGCTGTGCACGGGACTTTTAGACGGCTGGGTAGACCGTTATGAGAATAAAGGCAAGCGGAGCGGCGCGTTTTCAAGCGGCGGATACACAGGCTATCCGTACATCATGCTGAATTACAAAGAAGACGTTCTCCGTGACGTGTTTACGATGGCGCACGAAGGCGGGCATTCCATGCACTCATGGTACGCCGTCCGCAACAATCCATATCTGCACTACAGTTATACGATTTTTGAAGCGGAAATTGCCTCTACGTTCAACGAAGCGCTGTTGTTCGACTATTTATTGAAAAACGCATCGGGGACAGACAAGAAGGCGTACCTTCTGGCGATGCGCGCGGGGGATATCCTTGCCACGCTGCACCGTCAGACAATGTTCGCAGAATACGAACTAAAAGCGCACGAACTTGTGGAACAGGGAACGCCGCTTTCCGCTGACACGCTCAGAAAACTGTACCGCGGGCTTTTGGAGCAATATTTTGGGCCTGACATGGTGTTTGAGGCGACAAGCGATTTGGAGGGACTCCGTATCCCGCATTTCTACGGCGCATTTTACGTTTACAAATACGCTACCGGAATCGCTGCTGCGCTCGCGCTTTCAAAGCGTGTCACCCAAGGGGGAGCAGCAGAACGCGAGGCCTATTTCGCCTTCTTAAAATCAGGCGGCGCGCGCTATCCGATTGAGAGCGTACGGATCGCTGGAGTCGATATGGAGCGCCCAGAGCCGATACAGGATGCGCTCGACACATTTGCTGACATCGTCAGTCAATTAGAAGCGGTGCTCAAGGTTACGCCGGTTTCTGCCGATACTTAACAGAGGCACCACCGTGCGCCCGCACGCCACCAGAACGATTGCTGAATCGATGATTCACGCATCGCTGCGTTTTGTTTTTCATGGAGAATAACGTTGAACCAGATGAACAAAAAAGAATTAAGCGCATTTCTTGTTAAAATACCGAAAGCAGAAATCCATCTGCACATTGAAGCGGTAATCACGTTGAAATCAGTCAAAAAACTGTATCAACAAGCATTCGGTAAAAAGATGCCGGCGGAAGAACAGAAAGCGCTGTTCGCGTACGAAGACTTGAACGGATTTATCGCCTCTTTTATTCAGATACAGAATTATTTTCAGTCGGTTGATGACTTCAATCTGGTCTTTGACGATTTAGCCGAATATCTGTGCACAAACAACATCGTATACACCGAAGCGTTTTTCGCGCCGTCAGCATTCATCAAAAAAGGATTCGACTATGGCGAGATGGTCACGCTGTTTTCAAAACGCATCGCTGACATCAAGCAGAAACACAACATCACCGTTAAACTCATCGCGGATGTGTCGCGCACGTTTGGCTGCGACAACGCCATGAACAACTATCTGCTCTTTACCGCTCATCCGAATAAAGACGTCATCGGCATTGGTTTAGGTGGCGCAGAACAAAAGGGACCGGCAAAAGAGTTCGGCCCGGTGTTCGACCGTGCGGTGCAGGATGGCTATCATGTCGTGGCACACGCCGGAGAAGACGTCGGCCCGGAATCCATCTGGGACGCCATCAAGATATTGCATTCAGAGCGTATTGGTCACGGTCTGACGGCAGAACAGGACAAGGAGCTTATCGCCTATCTGAAAAAAACGCAGCTCCCGATTGAAGTCTGCGTGACGAGCAACGTGTTCACTAAAAAGTACGTGCAGCGCACTGAAGACCATCCGGTACGCACCATGTACGACGACGGCGTGTTTATCACAATCAACACCGACGATCCCGTTTTTTTCAAGACGACGTTGCTTGATGAATTCTGGCTGCTCTACAAAAAACTCGGCTTCACGCTCGAAGAGATAAAACAGCTCATCAAAAACGGATTCACGGCATCTTTTTTAAGCAAAAAGAAAAAGGCTGATTACTGCGCCGCAGTGGACGCCGCGTGGCAAGAAGCCGAACGTTCGGCATAAAAACCACCAGCTGGATGACGGTTTCCGTGCAGGCACGTACCGTGTGAACGCTCGGACAGGCCGTTTCAAAAATGCTATTTAAGATACGCCATCAACAGCATGATATCGCTCGTCCGTATGCCGGAGATGCGTCCGGCCTGTCCGAGCGTTAGTGGACGTACCGCTTCAAGTTTGGCGCGCGACTCCGCAGACAGCGACGGGACGGCGCCGTAGTCAAAATCAGCAGGAAACGTCACCGCCTCCATGCGATGCATTTTTTCCACCAGTTTGTCTTGCTTTTCAATGTAATACGTGTATTTCGCATCGATTTCCGCGGCGCGCCATTCAGCAGCAGACACCCCCGGATTGCTGCATGCCGGGTTTTCTAAAAACAGGCGTACCAGTTCGTCGCGGCGGGCATATTTTTGCTCCATGCGCGCGCGCTGTGCATCAGTCTTGAGACCTACCCGGTGTCCGTACGGCAACAACCGGCGGTCAGCGGTGTCGTATCGTAGTTTCAGGCGATACTCTGCGCGTGCAGTAAACATGCGGTACGGCTCTTTGGTGCCGCGCGTTACCAAATCGTCGATGAGTACACCGATATACGCTTCATCGCGGCGCAGGATGAGCGGCTGCCACTGCGGGATTTCGCGGAAGCGCGGGGCAACGGCCGAAAGCGCCGCCGAAACCGTGCTGCACAGGTGTTCGTGCCGTTCATCGGATACGCTCGCAGCAGCAATCGGTTCAGAGGGGGGGGCATCCGCCATAGCGCCACACTGAACGCGATGCGCCAGAGCATACGTTCCCGCATTGATACCTGCAACAATCCCCTGCCCCGCAGCCTCCTCATATCCTGACGTTCCGTTGATCTGCCCGGCTAGAAAGAGCCCAGCAACGCGCTTCGCTTCAAGCGATGGAAAAAGCTGCGTCGGCTCAACGTAATCGTATTCCACTGCATAGCCCGGACGACTGATCACCGCGTGTTCAAAACCGGGGAGCGTCCGCACGAACGTATCCTGCACACTTTCGGGAAGCGACGACGACAGCCCGTTTAAATATATTTCGTCGGTATCGAGCCCTTCCGGTTCAACAAAAATCTGATGCCGGTCACGGTCGGCAAAGCGCACCACCTTGTCTTCAATAGAAGGGCAATAGCGCGGTCCGGTGCCGGTAATCTTTCCGCTGAAAAGTGGCGATCGCGCGATGTTATTTTTGATGATGGTATGGGTGGCGTCCGACGTGTAGACGATATGACACGGAACAAGCGGCCGCTGCACACTGCTGTCATCAAACGAAAACGGAATGACATCGGCGTCTCCGTTCTGTATGCCGAGCACAGAAAAATCGACGGTGCGCCTGAGCACGCGAGGGGGCGTGCCGGTTTTCAGCCTGCCGGTCGTAAAGCCGAGCCGTCGGAGCGCCGCCGTAAGCCCCTGTGCGGCAGGCTCTCCGAGCCTGCCGCACAGAGCATCGTATTCCCCAATAAAAACGCGTCCCCCCAAAAAAGTGCCCGTCGTCAACACCGCGGCGCGCACCGGGATAACACGCCCTCGTTCCGTAACGAGCGCCGTCACCTTCTGCCGCATGCGGAATGCTCGCGACGCAGCAGACGGTTGCCCCTCACCGGGAAATGCTCCGGCACAGGCATTGTCGCTCTGCGGCGGCAGCGGCTCTCGGCTTTCAGCGGTGATAACGTCGGTAACGGTGTCCATAAGCGTCGCAAGGTTCGGCGTCGCCTCAAGCGTCTTCCGTGCGACGAGCGCATAGAGTTGCTTATCCGCCTGAGCGCGCGGCGCACGGACGGCAGGCCCCTTGCTTCGGTTCAAAAGGCGAAACTGTATGAGCGATTGATCGATGATTTTTCCCATTTCACCGCCGAGCGCGTCTATCTCGTACACGATGTTCCCTTTCGCGATGCCGCCGATAGACGGATTGCACGACATCCTACCGATTGATTCTATGGACTGCGTAATAAGGATAGTCTTAAGCCCGCGGCGAGCGGCGGCAAGGGCAGCCTCGATACCGGCATGCCCCGCACCGACGACTGCCACATCATAGTGATCGTAAAATCCCGCCATAACCACATCAGTATACGTCACTTGCTACGATGTGACTAGTACTCGCGAATCCAGCAGAACCGCAAAACACCCGCCTGCCCCACGCGCCTGTGTCCAGACATCCGCCCGAACAATCGAGCCGTCGGATGGCAGGGAACGACCGGATAGCAGGCGGCAGCGGACGAATACCGGCTGTATTCAACCCACTCGCGACTTTTTACAACAAATTTTCGGTAAATTTCTTGAAATAGCTTGACAGAATTCTAGAAAAT
>JAFUFE010000017.1 GCA_017470085.1 Treponema sp. | reverse complement strand
ATGGCAGTATGAACATCGTTGTTATCGGTGCCCAGTGGGGTGATGAAGGCAAAGGCAAGATTGTTGACTATCTTGCGGAAGGCGCTCAGCAGGTGGTGCGGTTTTCTGGCGGTGCAAATGCCGGGCATACGATTGTCGTTGGCGGTAAAAAATACGCGCTTCATCAGGTGCCGTCGGGCATACTGCACGCCGATAAAACGGTGTTTCTCGGTTCCGGCATGGTGATCGACCCGGTCGTACTGTTTGACGAACTCAAGATGCTGCACGATAGCGGCATCGCGTGGGAGGGGCGGGTGTTCATCTCTGACCGCGCGCATCTGGTACTGCCGCACTACCGCCGAATGGATACGGAGCGCGATGCTTCCCGTCCGCACCCCATCGGCACGACAGGGCGCGGTATCGGAACGGCGTATTCACAGAAGTCGGAGCGCGACGGCATTCGCCTTGCAGACATCGACTGGGATGAAAAACTCGCCGACTATGATGACGAAACGCGAGCATTTGTTGCGCGCTATCGCGACCGGTTGCTTCCGATGCGCATTGATATTGCCACGGCGCTCTGGGAGCGACGGGAAACAAACACGTTGTTTGAAGGGGCGCAAGGTGCGCTGCTCGATTTAGACAGCGGTACCTACCCGTTTGTCAGCTCCGGCATATCGTGTGCGGCGGGAGCCGCGGTTGGCGCCGGAATCGGTCCCCGCGCAATCGACAGAGTGTACGGTGTGTTCAAGGCGTATGAAACGCGCGTGGGAAACGGCCCCATGCCGTCTGAGTTTAACGACAGCACGGAAAGCGCGCTCTGTGACTACGTGCGGACGGCTGGCAACGAGTTCGGCGTTACAACCGGCCGCCCACGCCGGTGCGGATATCTTGATGTCGTGGCGTTGCGCTACGCGTGCCGCGTCAATTCAATCGATTCGCTCGTGCTCACGCATCTGGATATCTACGACCAGATGGACAGCATTGAAGCGTGTGTGGCGTATGAAATCGACGGCAAAACGGTGACTGACTTTCCCGCAAGTATTCCGGCGCTCACCGCTGCGCGTCCGGTGCTGGAACGGTTTCCCGGATGGAAGACGCAGCTTCGAAGTTGCCATACGTATGACGAGCTGCCGAGTGCTGCACAACGCTATATTGAATTCATCGAGCGCTTTACCGGAACGCCAGTCGGTATCGTGTCAGTCGGGGCGGAACGGAGCGAAACGTTTGTGCGCACCGACCCGTGGCAGCGGTAGTGGAGCCGTACACCATCCTGCTGAGCGTTGGAGCACGCCGTCATGCTGCGGGAAAGATTTTTTTTACCAATTCCATGTAGCGATTTCCGCGGTCGAATTCATTTGCAAACATGCCGAACGATGTTGCTCCCGGTGAAAACACAACGGTATCCGCGTTGCTCGGAGCCGTGCATTCATGTTCTTTGAGTGCGGCAAGCAGCGCCGGCAAGGTTTCATACGGTCCGTTGTAGGAAATAGTCCGCGCGGCAAGCAGGGGGGTGAGTTTATCTGTACCGCTTCCCGCGAGCAAATAGAGCGGTGTTGCTGTTACCGTCTGATACGACGCCGTGCATTGTTTGGCTTGTGCTGCGAGCATATTGGCAAGGGGGGTAAAATCGAGCGCTTTGTCTGTGCCGCCCGCGATGAGGATGCACGGCGGATCGAATGCGGCGACTGCCGCCGCTGCGGCTTCTGGAACGGTGGCGCACGAATCGTTATAGAAGCGAATGATGCGTCCGCCGCACGGTGCCGTATGAAAATGTTGCAGGCGATGTGCTGTCCCCGGCCAGGACGCAAGGATGCGCGCCGTGTCCGAGGCAGGCACGCGGAGTATCGCCATGACGAGCGCGGCGGCGAGTGCGTTTTCTCTCATGTGCGTTCCGGGGACTGACAGTTCTGTGAGCACCGTCTCCGGCTGTGCCATGTCGGGCAGCAATATCTTGCCACACCATGATGTGCCGTCCGTTTCAATCCACGCGCCGCGGTACCGGCCGTCGGGGCGGTCGGTACCATAGCGGAGCACAGTGCCGTGTGTTTCTGTGGCAAACGAGTCCTCCCAGCTGCCGCTTTGTCCTGTCTGTGCTGCATTCGGTCCCGCATAAAAAATCGAAAAGTCGCTCTCTGTCTGCGCGCTGTAGATGAGCCGTTTATCAGCAACGTATGCTTCCATGGAATCATACCAATTCAGATGGTCGGGAACGATTTTGGTGATGACTGCGATGTGCGGCTTTAAAAGATTGCGTCCGCGAAGATCAGCGAGCTGCCAGCTTGAAAGCTCAAGGATGACGGGCGTGTGTTCGTTCGTCTGTTCTAAAAATGACAACGGACTCACCGTGATGTTTCCACCGAGGAACGACGGTATACCTGCTGTTGAAAGTCCGTAGTGAATGGCGCTCACGGTCGAAGATTTCCCTTTGCTGCCCGTCACCGCGATGATGGGCGCACGGCTCAAGGCGAGGAACACGCTGATGTCGGTTTCGATCGCACGCGCGGCAGCGAGGTATTCGTTATTGTCATATCGGATGCCAGGGTTTTTTATGACGCAGTCGGCATTAGAAAAATCAGCTGTATTGTGCCCCCCTAGGTGATACGTCAAGTGTGTGTGGTTAAATCGGTGATCGCTTTCGAGTACGGCAATCGTTGGAGCGAGCTCCCGTTCGTCTTTCATATCGGTGACGGTTACATATGCGCCGTGCCGCAGAAAAAACTGTGCAGCGGCACACCCCCCCCCATTGCGGCCGAGCCCCATTATCGTGATGCGTTTGTTGCGAATGTCGTTAAGCGAAGAAAACAGGCATCCTGCAGGATAGCGGTGCGCTTTCATGTGTTCTACTCTACCACAACGGCACGTTTCAGAAAAGTGCTCTGTGCCGCCTGCCGTCGTTTGATGCCGGCAATGAGTGCATTCATCGCCGGTCAGCGTGTGTAGTGATGGGGGGGGGGTAAGTGTTTTCCCGATTTCGTGCAGCGGTTTCCAGCACAGTAAAAGAACTTGTTACAGCGCACACCTTCTGGTATACTTTTAACGGTATGGAACGGTATGTACTTGCAGTATTGGTTGAAAACCACGCGGGGGTGTTGAGCCGCGTATCGGGACTGTTTTCGCGCCGTGGTTATAATATCGACTCGTTGACAGTGTGTGCAACCGATAATCCGGGGCAGTCGCGTATGACGATTGTGGTCAGTGGCGACGAATATATATTGGAACAGATAGTCAAACAGCTGTCAAAATTGCTCGAGGTGATTTCTATCCAGCAGTGCGATCGGAAAAACAGCTGCGAGCGGGAAATGGCGCTTATCAAAGTACATGCGCCCGGAGAAAAACGCGCGGTCATTATAGAGACCTGCGACATCTATCGCGCACACATCGTCGACGTGGGAATTGATTCGGTGATAGTCGAAGCGACCGGAAGCGAAGAGAAAATCGAAAGTTTAATTCGGCTGCTTGAACCGTACGGCATCCTTGAGTTTTCGCGTACTGGCCTGAACGCTATGGAGCGCGGCGCACACATTCTGCAATAGAGTTATCTGAAATTATATACAGTAGATAAACGGGTGGATAGTGTTCATCGTACGGGAACCGTACGGTCTACCGCTGCGTTCAGTGCCGCGTTTTTTTGGGTGCGGTTTTTATCCATACGGAATCGGTGACGCTCCACGATGTTTTGTCTGCGGAGAACACAGCGTGTGCGGCACGGAATACCCGGCATGAAAGCGGAAACGCGGCGTTAGTACCGCTACTAGCTGTATCGGAAAAGCCGTATGTGCTTGCCGCCGTGGGAGGGGCTTTGTTCTGTGCCGGTGCGCTGCCGGAGGCCGTTTCCGCGGCGGCGCTTTGAGCCCGTGCGGTATTGTTTTCGGCATTCATTGAGCTGTCGCATTTTTTTGCGAACTGAACGGCGCCTCGCGTACTGGTTCCATCTCGCCAGATAATGTTTACCGGAAAAATAAGGGCGTTACCGTTCGCTTCCGCGTTAGAAACTATCAGCTGCGCCGCGTGTGCTTTTACTGCCGCATAGTCCACGGCATTCCTCTGTTCAAACACGACCCAGCGCGGGTAGTGCGGGTACCACCGAATGCCGTCCCCGTTTTTTTCTGCGATTATTTTCTGTGCGGCGCGTTCAATGATGAGCTGTTCCGTCGGGTGTAAAATAATAACCACCATAGAAAAACTATAGCGCGTTTTTTCAAAATAGGATAGTATTTTGTGTTATGGAACACAAACCGTCAGAAGCATTGCGGTGGATACTGATGGCGCTTATGAGCGTCTCCATCTGTTTTGTACTAGTGTTCGCTGTCGTGGCGATAGGGCGTATGGCGTTCGATAGAGACGCGCCGGCAGTCGTTGTTCCGCTCCCGTCGGGGACGGTGCAGGAAAAGCTACGGCCAGTCAGTTTCAAGGGGCAGGGGGGGGGTACTGAAAACACGGTGTTCTCCGGTTTTTCATTTTCTGAATACACTCAGCAGCTGATTACCCAGTTTTGCGCGGCGTATCCGGATGCGGCCTTGGTTGTAACAGTGCGCGCTTCGCAACGTGCGACAGAAAGCGCTTCGATTGCGTTTGGATTTCTTTATACGGATGATGTTTCGCGGCGCGGAGATATCAACCAGCCGCTTTCCGCACGTCCACTGATCACCGCGGCGCTGCCGTTTCGTCCGGAGACGTCCGTACAGCAATCGGAAACTGCGGTTCACACGCTGACACTGTCGTTTGCACTTGAACCCGGCGCGCCGCTTCCCGCAGGATTTTTTGTGTCCGCGGAACAGCCGCTTTCCGTTGTGCGTGTTGCGTTCGACCGTGCGGTGCTTGGCTGGCGCGCGTCGGATGGAACGGCTGCGCCGTTTTTTGGATGTTCTCCGGCCGGGGGGGATATTTTCTCAAATGCAATGGATTTTTCTGATGCGGCACGTGTTTTTGCCGGACGGGCGGACGGCGTGCACTTTGAGTTTCTATTCGGTGCTGACAGCGATGAATCGAGTAGCGCATCTCAGAGCGAAATTCGTATTGGAACGGAGCGTTTTTTTGTTCGCCACCAGCGGCAGGCGCATACAGTCTCGTTTCCTGCGTCGGTGCTCGCCACGCCGTTTTCGCCGGTTGCTGTTTTTTCGGGGGGGAGCGCGCTGTTCGGCGTGACGCTTTCAGCGAGCGGTGCGGATGAGCGTCATGCCGTGCGTACCACGCCGCAGCCGCATACGGTTGACCTCGGTCTGATTCCCGGTCTTTCGCGGCATACGTGGCGTCAGCGTGACTATGAAATTTTTTCGTGGGAATTGTTTCCCGACGTGCTCATCTTTGATACAGTGAACTACGCGGTGCAGGATGATTTTTTCAAGCGGCTTGCATTCTATACGGAAAAGGCGGGATACCGCGGACGGCTGTTGACCGATGCGGAATTGCACGGCATGCACGGTTACAATGCACACGACTATCGCGCTGAATCGCTCGCGGCATTTTTTGAGTCAGCGCGGAACGAGCGTTTTCCACTCAATGAACGAGAGCGGGAACTGTGTACGATTGCGCTGGAAAACGGCGTCATCGTTTTTGAAGACGGACGATACCGCGCGGGGACCGGCGCGATTCTTTCGATATCGCAGAGCTCGACGCCAGCGTTGCGGGTCCGGCTCCTCGCACACGAAGCGTGGCACGGAATTTATTTTTGCGATGCGGCATTCCGCGCGGCTGTCCGTGCGGTGTTCGATGCATACGACACGCCGTCCCGTGAGTTTTTGCTCCGGTACTGGGTTTCAATGCCGACGCTCAACTACGACACTTCCGATGACTACCTGGTCTATAATGAGTTTATGGCCTATCTTTTGCAGCAGCCGCTTCGCGACGTGGCACCCTATTTTGTGCGGATTGCGGGGTGGACATCGATGATGAATGCAGCTCCTTCGCTTGCGGCATATGTGCGCGAAACCGACGGCGCAGATTTTACCGCCATGGCTGCCGTACTTGAAGCGTATGTAGCGGAGCGATGGCGGCTTTCCGGCGGACGGGTGGCGTTGGTGAGCAAGGGGTAACGGTGTGGCGGCCGTCTTGTGGCGGTGGACGATTTTGAGCACAGACGTTGTTTATCCCGATGTGGGCGGCGGCACACAGACGGCTGCTGTACTCGTGCTCTTTGAGCGTACAGCGTTCCGAAAGACCATACAAGCGCACCGGCATCTTTTAAAGGTGCACACCCGTACTCTTTGCGGAACTGTCGGCCGTGTACTGATGGTATCGGTGGTTCCTGTGTGCCGCCGCCGGCGCTCACACAACTTTTTGCGTGTCTTGCATATTCTTAGCCGTCTGAAATGAACACTGCGCGATAAGCGTCAACAAGACGGTCGAACGGCCAGCGGCCTTGGTTTGCGGGGCTCGTTGATGGCAGGCACAGGGCGGGAATCCCTGTCTGGCGTTCGCAGAGTGCTGTATAGTACCGGTAAGCGGTTTTCCCGGTACAGGCAATCTTTGTAATCGGCGCGCGCATAACGAGCCCCGCGATGTCGTTTGCAATCGGATGCTTAATGGATGCATCCGCCGCGCCGGTGATATCGCACGAAGCGAGCACATCCCAGAGTGCGATGCCGTGCCGAAGTACGAGCGCGCGGCGCTCTGCTATACTTGCCGCGCTGTTTCGCGGAGCACTGTCGGTAGCTGACGCTCTGCGAGCGGAGCGCGTCAGATGACCGTCGTTTGTATAGACGAGCGGTGTGCCCGTCAGTGCGGCGAGCACGCGCCAAAACCGGTTTTGTGGATGCATGTAGTAAAAACCTGCGGAACGAGAAGCGGGGGAGGGCATGGTGCCGAGTATCAGTACGGTTGCGTGTGCGTCGTATACGGGCGCAAGGGGGTGTGTGACCGTCATGGCAAGAATATACTGCAAAAAGCGATATGGCACAACGTACCTGTTGTTCTGCGTACTGACTTGCGCCGGATTGGAAGGGCGCCGGCAGGCGTTCCGGAACGGCGTGGAGGAATGGAGGCGGTGCGATGCACCGGCCGGAACCCTGGAAAGCCGGATGGCAGTGAGAACTTCGCCCGTAAAAAATATTAGGAAACCGTGTAGTAGCGGAGCGTCCCGTGTGTGGCGGCGAGTACCGTGCGGCATCGTTCATAGGCGATGTCTGCAATGGTTTGAAAGCGTGCGACAGCGGCGCTGCTGGTGGTACGACATGCGGCTGCGGGACGGATGGGTTCTGCACTTTGTATCAGGATACAGCTGCGGGTGCCGCCGTCTGCTCGGTTGAGGCGTTCTACTGCTTCAAGCGTGGTGCCGCTTCCAGCAAAAAAATCCAGTATAACGGCGTTGTTCGCTGGCTGAGTCATCGCAAGAAGCTGTTCGATTAAATTGACCGGCTTTGGATTGGTGAATACACGGTGTCCGCCGAATAGTGAATCGAGATACGCCTGTGCTGCCCGCGTAGAGTCTGCACGGATGATGTTCTGCGGGATGACGCGCGCTTCTGTACCGTTGAATATTTTGCGACGCGGCACATCGGCATAGTCGGGCGGCTTTCCCCAATAAATGCATTCGTCCCGGATGAGCTTTTCAAGCGCTGCTTGGGGAAGTAGCCACTGCCGTGTCCATATTTTGCCTGACGGCGATGTGATTGAAAAATAGTTTTTGTGCCGCGGATTCGAGCGCTGTTCGCTGAACGAAATGCTACCGGAAAACCACGGCCCGCGCGCATCGTTGTCTCGATTGTGCTTTGCCCAATCGGTTTTCTTGATGACGGCAAAAGGCGAAAGACGAGCTTTGTCTTTTGCGTAGCACACGGTTGACTGCTGCATGGTGCGCGACCAGCGGTCTTTTTTGCCTTTGCCGTGGAGATACATAAAGTTGTTGACGAAGTTTGCTTCACCGAAGATGTCGTCGCAGAGCAGTCGGAGGCGCGGGTATTCTGCTTCTCCGATGGAGATAAAAATACAGCCGTCGCTCTTTAAAAGCGTACGTGCTGCGGTGAGTCGCCGCGCCATAAACGATAGCCAGGCAGCGTGGCGCTGAGGCGCGCCTTTGGTGAGCGGCGTACCGTCTGGTCGCACCGTTGAAAAGCGATGGTCGTTGTAGGTTGCCGCGGTGGTTCCGGTATTGTACGGCGGGTCTATGTAGATGCGATCGATGTATTCTGCAGCGTCGCGGCACAGGTACCGGAGTGCAGGGTAGTTGTCCCCTTCAATAAAGACGTGGCTCCCTGCCACGCGCTGAATAGCAGCGAGCGGCGACACGCTGTCTGCCGTTTGATCAGAAATAGGCTGTGCGGTCGATGTCGCCTCTGGTACAATGTCTTTTTCTGGCCGCGCTGTCAGGTGGATGGCCGCCTGTGCTGCCGGCGCATCGAATGGTTCGGGGACGTCGTCCCACATGAGCAGCTGTTATGTGCGTTTATTCTGGTTATTCATGGCGTTTTCGCAGCAGAGCGGCAGAGCTTCAAGCATCCGCGTGCGTTTTGGACAGTTTTCGCTATTTGAAACATCGTTCACTGTTCAACAGTACAGGACATTTAAAACCGCCGCTCAAATGGCGCGGGGTTTTTAGCTTCGAGTTTTCACTAGAAAACTCGCTCATTCACGTGTGCGCGAGACGCGCACCACTGCAACAACTCCTGAAACTGATGTTTCACTCATTGTTGCACTTTAAAGAACGTTTAAAATGCGCACTGAAATAGCGTGCGCATTTTAACTTCGAGTTTCTTTCAGAAACTCGCGTATCTACGTGTGCGCAAACCGCGCACCACTGCAACAACTCTTGAAACTGATGTTTCACTCGTTGTTGTATTTTAAGGAACGTTTTTCTGTCTGCGGCGGACGGGCGCGGCTTCTATCCGGCAGTACCTATCCCCATCCCTGGCGGCTGTACGCAGTTCTTATCCAGCGGTCTGTGCCCTGTGCCTCCTATCGGTGAGCGCACTGCTTCTGTGCCGTTGAACAAATAAAAAACGGGCAGCCGCACTGCCCGTCAGCCAACTTTGTGACTCGAACACAACACCTGAGCATTACGAATGCTCTGCTCTACCGGATGAGCTAAGTTGGCACATATTTCACTATAGCAAAACGTGTGCATTCGGTCAAGTAACTGCGTTCCAGCGGCTGCCCGCGCCGTCGGTACGGACTCCCTGCCGAGTGTCTACAATGCGTTTCATATCGGCAATGTTTATCACGAGGATATAGGTATCGTACACTTCGATTTTGCGGCGCTCTACAAATTTGTTGACTTCATCGCGAGTGACGTCGAGCGGCAGCCCTGCCCACCGCGCCAAATCGGTAATGGTGACGTTGAATCGTCGCTGCCGTTCGTTCGGATTCATCACAGGATTCATTTCGTCGAGCATAAGGAATACGTCCGCAATGCGCGCCTGCAAATCTTTAATCACCAGAATGCGGACACGGCGGTTTTGCTCATAGATGCGTTTACAGAAAAGCCTGAGCAGGATGAGCGCCATAGACGGCTCGCCCGTCATAAGCAGTTCAAAATTAGCTTTGTTGAATTCAAGGCACTTGACGTGGCCGATTGCCACACAGGTTGCTGTGCGCGGAGAATTGTCAAGGATGGCCATTTCGCCGAAAAACTCGCCCGCTTTCAGAATGTCCAGATTCTTTCGCACACCGTTGACGGATTTGATCAGCTGCACGCGCCCCGACTGTATCAGGTAGAAACTGTCGCCCGTTTCGTATTCACAGATGATTACATTGCCGGGTTCATACAGCTTTGAAAACCGCTCGAACGCCGGCAGCAAAAACAGCTGGAGCGTTGCGGACGATTCGGCTTCGTCAGCGGCGGTATCGTTATGCATTGTCTGTCTTGTTTTACCGATGCGGAGATGCGCGGTCGTATACATTTTGGTGATTTCGTCTTTACGCGGATGCTGCGGATACAGTTTCAAAAACCGCAGACAGACGTCACAGCACGACACGTATTGTCCATCATCGTAAAAACTTTTTGCCACGGCGTACATACCGCTCTGTTGCGATTCGGTTACATCGTTTAAAATCGATTCGGTTTTTTTGTGCAGCTGTCGCAGCTGATTTGAAAAAACACGGAGCATCTTCATGATGATCTGTTTGTTATTGTTGAACAGGTCTTCAAACTCTGCGATAGTCAGCGCGATGACCGTACTGTCCGTCAGCGCTGTTGCGGTTTCTTCGCGGGGAAAATGTCCGATTGCTGATTTGACGCCGAAAAATTCGCCGTCCTTTATCTGTTTGGTCGCCGGCTGTGCGGTTTCTACGTCGATAGTGGTCAGTATGACGATTCCATTCTGCAAGATAAAGACGCGTTCATCTCTATCTTCCGGAAAATAGATAATTGAACCTTTCGTGTATCGTATTACCTGTGGCATACTGTACCTCGCGTATTTCCACCCAAAGGGGGATTATACCATAAATGTATGTTTTGTGCTAGTATGTATAGCCATACTATGGTAGATCTTCATATACATACAACTGCTTCCGACGGGCAGTATACGCCGACGGAAATCGTCAAAAAAGCGCAGGCGGCGGGGCTTTCCGTCATAGCGATTACGGATCACGACACGGTCTCTGGTGTCGACGAGGCACAGGCGGCGGGGCGACTCGCCGGAGTGCACGTTGTTCCCGGCATTGAGCTGACGGTTAACTGGCCGACCGGAGAGTTTCATTTGCTCGGCCTCGGCGTTGCCACTGTGTCACCGTCACTGACTGCTATTATCGGCACATTGCAGGAAAAACGTCAGTGTCGGAATGAGGCGATCGTGCACAAGATGAACGCGGCGGGCATCCGGGTGACGCTTGACGAGCTCTCTGCACGTTTTCCGGGCGGCACACTCGGACGGCCGCACATCGCTGCGTTTTTGGTGGAGCGCGGCATCGTAAAAAATCGGCAGCAAGCGTTTTCTCGCTATTTGGCGCGCGGAAAACCGTGGTATGTGCCACACGACGGCGTGAATCTGGATGAAGCGATTGTAGCGATTGAGGATTCTGGCGGCGCGCCGGTGATTGCGCATCCGTTGTCGCTGTACGTGTCATGGGGAAAGCTTGAGTCGGTGCTGCGCGATATACACGGACGCGGTGTGGCAGGTCTTGAGGCGTACCATCCTTCAGCGACGCTCCATGAATGCGAGCGGCTTGAGCGTCTGGCGGCGGCGTGCGGCTTTTTTGTGACGGGCGCGAGCGACTTTCACGGGGAAGCTGTCCGTGCCGACAGGAAGATAGGGCATACTGCTGGCGGCCGGCCGATAGCTGATCGGTTTTGGACCGACAATCTGGAGCCATATTTACGGCTGCATCAGGTGGGGTAGCGGAACAGCTGTGATACGTGCAGCGGTGCGGAAACAGCAACGCCCGGATGCGGCGAACGTCAGTTTTCTGCGCTGCCGCGGAGGTACTTGTGTAGTTTTAAGATAAAAACGGCGGATTTTTTACCCGCGATGTCTGAAATCTGCATTCCGACGACTATATACATGATATGCAGATACTTTCCTTTTCTCCGTTCGGCTACGAAGGTGCAATCGTCATGGTGGAGGTGGATCTGCGTCGCGGTATTCCTGCGGTTGACGTTGTGGGGCTTGCCGACGGCGCAGTCAAAGAGTCGCGTGAACGAATGCGCGCCGCAATTCAGAATTCAGGGTTTGATTTTCCGCATGAGCGGGTGCTGATCAACTTGTCGCCGGCAGATCTGCGTAAAGCGGGCGCGGGATTCGATCTGGCGATAGCGCTCGCGGTGCTTCAAGCGCAGGCGTCCGGTGGGGCGGCATGCGAGCGCGCGCCTGTCGCCGGCAGTGCGCAGACGGTGGCAGGCGGCACATCGTATGGGCATTCTTCTTCGGGAGAGGCGCTGCTGGTGATGGGGGAACTTGAGCTTTCGGGAAATATCCGTCCCGTCCGCGGTGTCCATGCGGCAGCGGCAAGCGCGGCGGCGTGCGGTGTTATGCGGTGCATTGTGCCAGCGGTGAATGCAGATGAGGCGCGCGAAGTTAGCGGGATACGCGTTTACGGTGCGCAGACGCTTTCAGAAGCGTTTCAGGCGCTGTCGCTCCCGGCGCTGTTTACCGCACAGGGAGATACCGAACGCACGGCGTTTGTCCCTGACGGATGCATCGATATTGATGGCGTGCTGTTTCCGCCGCCTGCCCCGCACTCATCGTTTGCAGAGATTACCGGGCAACAGCAGCTGGTACGGGGGCTCCAGATAGCGGCTGCCGGGGGGCACAACGTGCTCGTTGTCGGTTCTCCGGGATGCGGCAAGACGATGGCACTTGAGCGGTTCCCTGCATTGCTGCCGCTTTTGACGATTGAAGAAGCGCAACCGGTGACGCGCATCTATTCACTTGCAGGTCTGCTTTTGCCGCATGAGCCGCTGATGCGCATTGCTCCGTTTCGGATGCCGCATCAGACGGCATCGATCGAAGGTATGTGCGGTGGCGGGGCACACTGTGTTCCGGGAGAAATTTCGCTTGCGCATAACGGCGTGCTTTTCCTTGATGAAGCGTCAGAGTTTAAACAGGCGGTACTTCAGATGCTCCGCGTGCCGTTAGAAAGCGGATACGTTACTTTGGCGCGCGCGGGGCGGTCGACAGTGTATCCGGCGACGTTCCAGTTGCTGCTTGCGGCGAATCCTTGTCCGTGTGGCAACTTTGGTTCGCGGACAAAGCTGTGCCTGTGCAGTGCCCGCGGGCGGGAACTGTATTGGAAAAAATTTTCTGCGCCGTTGCTTGATCGCATAGACATCAGGATATCGGTGGGGACGGAAGCCGGCACAGGTGCTGCCACTGCTCCGGGGGCGCAATCGTCCTGTCCGGATACGGCGGCATTGCGGAAAGACATTGCGCGTGCGGTCCGCATACAGCGCACGCGACAGTTGGTAAAAAATGCTCGGCTGACCCCGGCGCAGGTTACAGCGTTCTGTCCGATTGATGACGGTGCGTCCCGCGCGCTTTCAGCCGCGACGCACCGGTATGACTTTTCACCACGTGCGTGCGCTGCGTGTATAAAAATTGCTCGGACGATTGCGGATATGAGCGGCGCCGAAATCATCACTGAAGTGCACATGACCGAAGCCATACAGTTTCGAAAAAATTGTGACCTGATTCCGACTGAATGCTAACAACTGACTTTTTACAGCCGTTTTAGGCAGGGTGAATGCATGCCAGCGCGTGGACGTTTTCTTGTCTGCACGGCGGCGGGTGTAGACGGATAGCCGTGTCGGAGCCGGTGCTCCGGGAAAGCTATATCACAGATACGGCGGCGCACGCGACAGCGTCTGCGTTATGCTTTGAACACCGTGATGTCGTCTACTTGTTTGCGTTTAGGCATTGCGCTTTCGCCGTCCGCATAGCCGACTGCGATAACAGCGACGATCGCTTCGTTTTCACTGATGCTGAAAAACCGGCGGACGACCGCCTCGTCATAGATGCCCATGATGAGCGTACCGAGCCCAAGTTCGTGCGCTTTCAGGCACAGGTTCATCGCTTGCATGCCGTGGTCATAATACTGAAAGCCATCTTTCAAATGCGTTTCATAGGCGCCGTCGCGCGTATAACCCGACCGCCCGGTGACGACTGTCGAAACGATGAGTACCGGTGCATCATGGGCGTTCCGCTGATTAAAATCGGCAAGGGATGTTTCCAGTTCTTTTTTGGCAGCACCTTCGGCAACATAGTAGCGCGATGTCTGTGAGTTTTTCCACGACGGCGCCAAAATTGCGGCCTGTATCATCTCTCGAATAAGCGTCTGCGGAACGGGTGTCGTTTTGTATTTCCGGATGCTTCTCCGCCCTTCTATGCAGGCCTGCAGTTCCATGCCTCATTCTCCCCTGTTGTGTACAGTCTCTATTACACTGTACGTGTAGTCTGCCGGCGAAGAGACTTGAACTCTTACACGGTTGCCCGCAACAGATTTTGAGTCTGTCGTGTCTACCATTCCACCACGCCGGCGATGGGTTTTACTATAGCTGAAAGTGCGCCTGTTTGACAAGGGCAATCCATGTGGCACCCACGGAGGGATGCCGCAACATCATGTTTGGCGGCATGCTGCTGGTTCCACTGTTGGTTCGCCGTCAGTTTTTATTCTGCGGTCGGAAAGCGCATCGGGAAAATCGGTGCGAAGTCGTTCTATGATTTCGCGTGCGTGCGCTGCATCCTGCGTGCGGGTAGAGATGCAATACATATTGGTGTCACGCTTGCCACCAGGAAAAAAGTCGCGGATGTCCACGATGTCGCAGCAGCCGCGCGCACTCAGCTCCGTTTCATAATAGCTGCCGAGTACATTTTTTAAACCTGCCTGTCGCATCGCTTTCTGTGCGCTGCTCCACAGCGGTTTGTTTTGTTCTTTAAAAACAACAGTCCGTTTGCCGAACCATCCGAATAGTGACATACTGAATCCTCCCGGCAATGCGCCGTCCGGTATGGCGAGTGCGCACCAGTACGTTGAAACGCGTGCTGCACGGCGCCTGCCGCAGTAGAAGCGCAACAGTATTGTGCCGCTCCCTGTCTGTTTTTTAGTATACAGTATACGGATTGCCGATACAATCGGCTCACTGCTGAGCGTGCCGGTTGTAGTCTGTTTGAGTTGTCGAAAGTCAGCGTATTCTGTTTAAAAACAGTATTTCGCGCTTTATCTCTTTATTTTTATAGAAAAAACAGCCGACCGTGTTCGGCAACGGTACATTTTTTTTTACAATTATGAATTTGTCATTTATACTTATTCATAAAGTTACGAGCACAAGGAGCGACTGTATACGTTAGGGCACCATCGGTATGTATACGGTGTGCTCTGTATGAAGCGTATCGTGCAGTTTGTTTTATAAACTGCGTTACCAAGCATCCATGCTCGGCGGCTACCGTCGAGTATATATAGGAGGTAGGGGATGATTACGTTTTTTGTGGCAATCGCGGTATTACTCCTCGGTTATTTTACGTACGGAAAATTAGTTGAAAAAATTTTCCAGATTGACCCGGCACGCCAAACGCCGGCGGTAGTGCATCCGGACGGCGTTGACTTTGTGCCGATGAAGACGTGGCGCATCTTTTTGATTCAGCTGCTGAACATCGCCGGTTTGGGGCCGATTTACGGTGCACTTGCCGGCGCTGCGTGGGGACCGCGTGTCTACCTGTGGATTGTGTTCGGTACCATCCTCGGCGGCGGTATTCACGACTTTTTGTCGGGCATGATGAGTCTCCGCAATGACGGCACGTCGGTTGCGGAAATCACGCACACCTATTTGGGAAAATTGGTCGGGAACATCATGCGCGTCTTTACGTTCGTGCTGCTGTTCCTCATCGGGGTGAACTTTTCGCTTGGGCCAGCGGCATTACTCGCCATGCTGACGCCGAGCTATTTGAGCACAACGGTATGGCTCATCATCATTCTCGTGTACTATTTCTTTGCTACGTTCTTGCCAATCGATAAAATAATCGGGCCGATTTATCCGATATTTGGTATCGTGCTTATCATCATGGCGGTCGGTGTCGGCGGCGGCCTTATCATTAAGGGCTATCCGATGCAGGAACTGTGGCATGCTGACGTGTTTGCTACGCCGCATCCGAACGGCGCGCCCGTGTGGGCGATGATGTTCGTTACCGTGGCGTGTGGCGCGGTGTCCGGTTTTCATTCTACACAGTCACCGATAATGGCGCGCTGTCTTACCAACGAACGCGAAGGGCGCAAAGTGTTCTACGGTGCAATGGTCGCTGAAGGCATCATCGCACTCATCTGGGCAGCAGCTGGCGTTTCGTTCTATCGCGTGGTTAACGGACAGACGCTCGGATATGCAGAGGGCATCGCTGGGCTCGCACAGGCGCTTGCGTCTCGCGGGCAAGGCGGTGTGGTGTACGATATCTGTAAAGAGCTTTTAGGGCCGGTGGGTTTAATTTTTGCTATGCTCGGCGTCATCGCGTGTCCTATCACATCAGGCGACACCGCATTGCGTTCGGCACGCCTGACGCTCGCCGACTGGTTTAAAATCGACCAGTCAAGCGTTCGCGTTCGGCTCCTGATCTCTTTGCCGATGCTCATTCTTGTGGCCATCGTCGGTCGGCTGCCGTTCCAAGTCGTGTGGCGCTATTTCTCCTGGTCGAATCAAACGCTCGCCGCAATCGGGCTGTGGGCAGGAGCCGCGTATCTGTACCGCAACGGCTTTCCGCCGCTCGCCTGTTTTATCGCTGTGTGCCCGGCGACGTTTATGACCGCCGTTTCTGGTACCTACATCATGCAGGCGCCGGAGGGTTTCCGCTTGCCGACGAGCGCTGCCTATCCAATCGGGCTGGTAATCGCTGCTGTCTGCCTGTGTCTCTTTGTGTGGCGCATCCTGATCAAACAAAAGGATATGGTGCAAAGAGTTCCGCTTAACGTGGCGTAGTTCACTGCTTACTGCACAGCGGATTGCCATACGGCGATCCGCTGTTTTTTTTGCCAGTACCAAGCGCCCGTTGGTTTGAGAACGCGCGGTGCACAGAGCAGCAAACTGTTCCGTCCGTTTTCCCCCGTTGTTCGCATGCTGGTGTGCCTCCGTGCTGCCGTTTTCAAACCGTGATGTACTAGTGGTGCTGCTAAAAGAGCGCACGGCACTCCACGTAGAAGCGCTTTTCGTCCGCCGTTCCCATGGAAAAGCTTTTGCGCGGTAAAACGCCGTGCGTCGCGATGGTTTCAAAAAAACTGTCTTTCGTGATAGGGGGCAGCAGTATGCCGAGCGTGTTTTCGCGCGCGGCAAGCCGCATGACTTCCGTTTCACCGTGTATGTAATCGATGGTACCGCCACACTCGTGGAGCAGCGCATCGAGTGCAGGCTGGAACTGTGCTACAGCGAGCCCGGCGATGTCCGTTTCAAGCAGGCGGTATTCGGCGGTGCTGTCTGTGGTTGTCACAAAGCCGAATGATGCCCGTGAACGCGCTACGGCAGCGCGGAGCGCGGTTTCCGACGGGCACTGGTTGAACGTCCCGCCGAGTTTTTCACGGAGATACGCCATTGCTTTCAAAGCGTCGATATCGAAGAGCACGCGGTGAATCGGTTCAAAGCGCAGACCATCATCGTACAGATTGACGATTTCCACGAGTGCATACCGGATGGGAGATGTCGCTCGCTCCGATTCGGAAAGCGTCGTTTTGTAGTCGTTCCACACTGCTTGTGCTGTTGCAAGCGAATGGTTGCCGTCCCCGACAGCAAAGAGAAAACAGTTTCCGTTTCTGTCAGTGTTTTTTTCAGCGAGTTCGGTGAGCGCCGTCTGAATGACATCTGGCGACGGTACCTCCCAGCCAGAAATACTACCGCCGTTCATCATGAGCGTTCCGCTGTACAGCGGCTGTCGTCCGGATTGTTTTGCTGCTTCCCCCGCACGTTCAATGAGCTGCCGTTCTGCATCGTTTACCAGCAGCATGATGTGAGGCGCTTCAAGCGCCGCTCCTCGGCGAATATCCATGCGGGGGGGGAGCCGTTCGGGAATCGTTGCCTCCGTGGCACGGATCAGTGCGGTGGAACCGGGATGCCAGTCGTAGCACTCCAGGTCAATCTCTGCCATAAGTCCGGCGCGCATTCGCCCTGTTGTGGTCGTCCGTTCGATATATATGAACGATGTCCGTTCCGGTGCGAATACGCCGTTTGCGCGGTAGTCACGCATGGTGCGATGGATGTGTGCAATGCGCTCATGCTTATCCGCATCGTTCAGATAGACTTCCGGCAAAATGAGAGAAAGCGTTGAGTGCTGTCCGCCGGTCGCTTCTGCTGCCGCTCCCCAATAGGCGCGGTCTTGTGTGTACTGGTCACACGCAATGACTGCCCACTGTGCAAGCGGTGCGTGTGCGGGCAACAGAATGTGAGGAACCCGCAGTCCCAGTTCTGCAAATGTTTTCATAGCGTCAGTATACCGTTCGTCATTT
>JAFUFE010000173.1 GCA_017470085.1 Treponema sp. | reverse complement strand
CGCCTGGATTGAAATGTCGCTTTCCTGTCCCTCAACGCCACCCCACGGCTGGTGAATCATGACGCGTGAGGAAGGAAGTGCAGAGCGTTTGCCAGCAGTCCCGCCGGCAAGCAAAATGGCACCCATGCTCGCCGCCTGTCCCATACAGATGGTCTGAATGCTGCACGTCACGTACTGCATCGTGTCGTAAATGGCAAGCCCTGCGGTAACCGAGCCGCCCGGACTGTTGATGTACATGCTGATGTCTTTTTCCGGGTTCTCAGATTCAAGAAATAAAATCTGTGCGACGATAAGATCAGCTGCAGCATCGGTGATTTCTCCGTCAACGAAGATGATGCGGTCTTTGAGCAGCCGTGAAAAAATATCGTAAAGCCGTTCGCCGTTTCCACTGCGCTCTACAACATAGGGCACAAGCGAATTCATCTGTTCATTCATCATACATACCTCGTGGTTGCTGGTCGTATCCGTCAGCGCTGCTCTCCATAATGAAACAACGCGTCAAACGAAACCGCTGCTCCTTTTTTCACCGTCACTTCCTTGTACAATTCATCGTACAGCTTTTGCTCTTTTGTTTCATCTATAAGATACTCTTTTGAACGCGCATCTGCATAGTGTTTTTTTACTTCTTCTATATCCATATCGCGTTCATCAGCTATTTTCTGGTACTGCGCTTCCAGTTCTTCAGGGGTAACCGTGATGTTGCGTGCACGGAGCAAACTGTCAACGATGATGCGGCTTTTGAGCAACTTTTCGCTTTCGCCTTCCCATTCTTTGAACATGTTTTCTTTGAGCTGGCCGTCCGAAGCAAATATTTTGTCGAGTTGGTCGGGCGTGGTCTGGAACTGGCGTGCCATCATCTGCCAGCGGCCGTTGAGTTCTGCCTGTAGCATTGATGCCGGAATTTCAAACGGATTTTTTTCAATCAGTTGCGAAAGCAAATCATTGTTTTTGATCTCACGGACGCGGCGATCGCGGGAACGCTCAAGGTTTTTTACGATGTCCTTTTTCATGTCGTCAAGCGTTTGATATTTTTCACTCACGTCTTGAGCGAGCTCATCGTCAATCGCGGGGAGTGTGCGCGTTTTGATCTGCGTCACCGTTATGTCGATAGTTTTTGTGGTGCCCGCCAGATCTTTGTCTGCGGCGTCGTCGGGATACGTCTTGGTGACCGTCCGGCGTTCGCCTTTTTTCATGCCGATGATGTCATCGTCGATTTTATAGATGTTCTGCCCGGAACCGACGGTAAACGTAAAGTCTTCGCGTTTGGTACCGGCGATTTCCTTGCCGTCATCCCCGCATTCGCAATAGGTAACGGTGACGATATTGTCTTTTTCAACGAGCTCGTCATCTTTTTTGTCCATAACGGCGGCGTTTCGCTCTTGAATTGCCGCCAGCTCACTCGCGATTTCTTTGTCACCGATTGTCACCTGCGGTTCCTGCACGACGACGTCAGCAAGATGGGAAACCGTCACCGTGGGAAATACGTCGTACGTTACGGTGAATGTCAGTGGCTGCGTAACGTTGAGTTCAGGCACTGTATCCATCTGCGGCTGTGCATAGGGGAGTGGCCGATGTGCCGCATCCTTGTCTTCAAACAGTTCATTGAGCGCACTGTCAATCAAGGAGCCGGTGACATCTGCTTTGATACCGTCACCGTATTTTCGTTCAAGTATGTGTGCTGGCACGTGTCCCTTGCGGAATCCGGGGATGAATGCACTCTTCATGTATTTTTTCAGCGTGCTGTCGTACGCAGCCTGTACGTCCGGCTGCGCGACGGTCACCGTCAATTTAACCGCTGATTTTTCCAAAGGGGTGAATTCTGTGGTGAGTTCCATTATCGTCTCCTTAAATTATACCATTATCTGGCGTACTGCGGTACGCGTACGTGAGCACACCGGCAGCGCTTGTGCGCGTGCACATACGTTACCGGAACGGATGCCGCCACCCAGTGCGCGTCTTTTCAAAGCCAACAGGCGTTGCTGCATCCGGTGTGCCGCCTGCTGCCCCGTGCGTGAAAGCCGCAAAAAAAAGCGACTCGGGAATATACCGAATCGCTGTCGTTCAAGAGCGGGAAACGGGAGTCGGACCCGCGACATCCACCTTGGCAAGGTGGCGCTCTACCACTGAGCTATTCCCGCACACTGTTGTGTCCGACACACACGGAGTATATGACGGACAATACGCTATTATAGAGATTTGCCGTCTTTCTGTCAATTATATGATGTGCGTCTCAATGATTTTACGAACTATATGCATCCCGCTGTTTCATTTATGTGCAATAGTACGCGCCGCGTGCTGTCTGTCGCTTTTTGCTTAGAACGCGGACAGTGTGCACGAGCGTACCCGATTTCGCACCCGCGTGCTGCTGGCATAACTGCTGTTTTAAAATTGTGCTCGCTGGCTATGATTACTCCGTTAGCCTTCATCGGCGTATTTCATTGCTGTGCGCCGTACCGCAAACGGTTTTTGAAAATATTTTTTAAACTTGGAGTGCCTGTTTTCAACAAACCTTGATGACTACGATGCGGCGAAAACCGTTACAGCACCGATACGCACCGCCGCACATCGTTCGAAAAAACTGAGCCATGCCGGCCTCGAACCAGCGACCCACAGATTAAGAGTCTGTTGCTCTACCAACTGAGCTAATGGCCCATATCGTCAGTTACGAATGATGCGTCCGACACGGCTCGAACGTGCAACCTACGGATTCGAAGTCCGTTGCTCTATCCAGTTGAGCTACGGACGCGTTGTGCGCCTGCAAGCAGGGTGTCTAGTGGGGATCGAACCCACGACAACCAGATCCACAATCTGGCGCTCTACCGCTGAACTATAGACACCAGGTAACTGACGCCATCTACTATACCGGATGCGCTGTGCCTTCGTCAAGAGGAGCGCGTGTCCTCCGCCCGACGGTGAGTGCGGTACTTGCTGCGGTAACAGCGGGTGCTCGCGCCGATGTTTCTGCGTTTTCTCTTGGTTAGGTATCCGGTTTGGTAGCGTGTGCTTGTTGCACGATAGATCGTCGCGGTAAACCGCCGTTCGGGTGTTACTTCTCTATTGAAATAACGGCGGCTGCGTTCGGCTCTATGAAAAATCAATGCGTTGCGGATTCGTTCGCATAAAGTATCGCAGTCGGATGCATCCCCGTATTTCGCCGCTCACGCCGGGGTATGCGCCAGCCGCGTGAGCGGCGAGTTAGATAATTTCTACTCATGCAAACGACCATAGGTCGTATACGCCAGTCGCATGAGCGACGAGTTAGATAATTTCCTTGCAGTAAACGACACGAAGCGATACACGTCCCCGCCGCGCGAATCACGCGTCAGATACCGTATAAAAATGGAGACAGTTTTCAGCGTGTACACGTTCCTGTATACAAAATTATACGCATGCGCTATGTACTCCATAGGTCAGCACTCGTAAAAATAGCTATAATTTATTGTAATACAATAAATTGAAAAAAAAATATGCAAACATATAATTTTTGACAATAATTGGCACAGAACTTGCTAAAACCATTACCGGGAGTATAATATGGAAACATCGGCAGTACACACGTATATATCAGACATCAGCCGGTATCCGCTTTTGACGGCGGCACAGGAACGGGCGCTTGCCGAACGTATTGCATCGGGTGACCGCAGTGCAGAGCAGGAATTGGTGAACGCGAATTTGCGTCTTGTGGTAAAGGTTGCCCGACGCTATCGTACGGCGGAAGATCAGTTTATGGACTTGGTACAGGAGGGAAACCTTGCTCTGCTGCGGGCGGCGGCAAAATATCGCGCATCGTACAATACCCGGTTTTCAACGTATGCGTGTCTATGGATACAGCAGTACATAGTGCGATACTTAAACGATATGACTGACGCGATTCATCTGCCGCAGGAAAAAAAGAGTTTTGCGGTAAAGGTCAACCGGGTACGAAACCTGTTGAGTCAAGAGCTCGGATGTGAGCCGACGTATCACGAAATCGCCGCATATTTAGGGACGACGGACGATCGGGTCGCACGCGCTGCGTCATGGCCGGTGTGCACGGCGAGCCTTGATGCGCCCGGCGGCTCCGGTACGCTGACGCTCGGCGACGCAGTGGTTGACGGTGCGGCAACTCCGGAGGAACTGGTTATTCGCCGTGCAGTTAAAGGCGAGCTCCGCCGCTTGATCCGTATCTTGCCTGAGCGCGAGCAGGCGGTCATCTACTTTCGGTATAATTTTTGCCGCAGCCCTGCGCCGCATAGGCTTGGTGAAATCAGCGCTTTCCTTGGCGTGTCATCAGAGACGGTACGGCAGATGGAGCTCCGCGCGTTGGTACGGATGCGAGCGTTTATTGAACGAGCGGGGCAGCAGGAGCTCTTTTTGACGGCATAGTGGTCGGTTCGGGCAAAAAAGAGCGCACTCATCCGGAGCAGCCGCTGCTACCGCCTGGGCACGGCGAAAGAACGTCAAACAACGTGGACACAGACAGCGGAAATCGCTACAATAGAAAGCAGCTGTAACAGACAGCTGTTTTTTTATGGCAGGGAAGCAGACGCGGAAATCTTCACCCACACGCAAACGACGTAGGCGCACCAAAAAATCATCGCATTCAGTGCTGTTCATGGCCAGCGGCATCGTGATAGGATGCGTGCTGACGGTTGTGGTGCTCCACTCTGTGGTGCCGCGTGTTGCGCAGATGGCGGTTCACGTCAAGGAGCTGCTGAACGGCGGATGGGTAAAAAGATCTGCGCCGGAAGCGGACGTGCCGGAGCCGCCTGTTTTTGATACCGGCGTGCGGCGCGAGGCGGAACCGGCGCTGCACCCAGAGCAGTCGGTGGCTGTCGTTCCCGATACGCCAGTCGCCACGCCAGAAACAGCGGTGATGCCTTCTCGATCCGCGGTCGCCGCCAGTACTGCGCCGCCTGTCGAGCCGTCGCCCCGCGTGGCGGAAACCCCTCGTGCCGTCGAGCAGGTAGCCGCCGCTCCGCCGCCGGCCGCAGCGCGGCCCCACAATCCACCTACCGGAGAATCTGCGCTTTCTGCCACCATTCCCCCAGCGCGAAACGGCGCAAAACTCGTATTCGTCTTTGACGATGCCGGACAGAACATGGCGCAGCTTGAGCAGTTTGTGACGTTGCCGTTTCCTGTCACGGTGGCGGTGCTGCCGAAAATTGCGCATTCTGCGGCAGCTGCTGCGCGCGTCCGCTCATCCGGAAACGAGGTGCTGCTCCACCAGCCGATGCAGGCGATCAATTTGAACATCAATCCGGGGCCAGGCGCGATTTTACCGGACATGTCGCTCGATGAAATCGGGGCTGTCATCAGAGAGAATATTCGAGAGATTGGTCCAGTTGCGGGAATGAACAACCATGAAGGCTCGCTCATCAGTGAGGACGAGTTTAAAATCGGCAGGGCGATGCAGGTGGCGCATGAAGCGGGCGTGTTTTACCTTGATTCCCGGACGACGAGCCAGACGCGCGTACCGCAAGCTGCGATGGGGCTCGGCATCGGCTACTATGAGCGGAACGTGTTTTTAGACAACACGAAAAAGCGAGAAGATATCTTGCATGAACTGCGGACGGGGCTTTCGATTGCAAATACAAAAGGCGCGGTCATCATGATAGGACACGTGTGGTCGGCGGATGTGCTTCCGGCCATTCTGCGTGAACTCTATCCGATACTGCGCGCTAAAGGGTATACGTTTACGACAGTCAGCACATCGGGTGCGCTGATCCGTCCGTAAGATGTCATGCCGGGAGACTACGGACAATGAAAGTACTGGGGATAGAGACTTCCTGCGATGAAACGGCGGCTGCAGTTGTAGAAGACGGCAAGACGATTTTAAGCAATGTTGTTGCGACGCAGATTCCTTTTCACGAAGCGTATCAGGGTGTTGTGCCGGAAATTGCGGGCAGAAAACATGCGGAATGGATAGAGCCGGTCGTTGCGCGTGCGCTCTCTGAAGCGTCGCTGACGCTTTCCGACATCGATGCGGTAGCGGCCACGAATCGCCCGGGGCTGATGGGCTCGCTTTTGGTTGGCCTGACGTTTGCAAAGACACTCGCCTGGGCGACGGGAAAACCGTTTATTGCAGTGAACCATATGCTCGGCCATGTGTACACCGCGCATCTTGTGCACGATGTGTCGTACCCCTATATAGGGCTGCTCGTGTCCGGGGGGCATACCATCATCTGCGTCGTCCGAGGATTTGATGACATCGACGTGCTCGGTACGACGGTGGATGATTCAGTCGGTGAGGCGTTCGACAAAGTTGCAAAATTTTACGGGCTCGGTTATCCCGGCGGTGTCGTGATCGACCAACGTGCGGCATCGGGTTCTGCGGCGGCGTTCTCATTTCCACTCCCGCATCTTGAT
>JAFUFE010000172.1 GCA_017470085.1 Treponema sp. | reverse complement strand
TGCCGTCAAACGTTTCAAGCGACACGGCAGTCGTTATATGCTCAAAGGAAAACGTTCCATACCGGAATTGCGCATCAGACAGAGACAGCTGCCGGTCTTCGACGGTGGCCGTTCCTACCGCTGAAAACGTTGTTCCAGAAATCACTCCGGTCAGTTCCGTCACGGTCAGCGCGACAAACGGATTGTCAAGCGTCCCACTTGCAACTATGCTGCCGGAACAAAGATTGGTGTCGCTGATTTCACGGAAAAAGCGATTGGTGCTGAACTTATGTATGGTGAGCTGCCCGTTGAAATACAGCGACTCGCGGAAAGAGGTGACGCCTTCCCAACCGGGATTCGTGATGTCGGCGAAAAGGCTCAATGATTCCGCCGTCAGCGGATGAACGAGTTTTGATTCAACATGCGCCGAAGAAAAAATTCCCTCAGTCTTGTTGATAACAACATGCAGGGTACCTGAAAGAGATGAATAGGCATCACTGTAGACAACCGAATCGAAAAATATGCCGTACGGAGAAACCGACCCGGTGAGCGAAAACCGCGGATTGAACCTCAGTTTGTCTCCCGTTCCGATAAATTCTAATCGAGGAATGGACGCCGTGATGCCGTACAAAGCATCATACGTAAAGTCCGCATGTGTAGAGATTGTCACGAGCGCACCGGTCACCGCGACGGGGAACGCATCAGCGGTGCACGTTCCCCCCCATGAGCCGTCATGCTCCCGGTGCATTTGAAACGACAGCCCGTAGTCGCCGCTGACAATCAGCAAACCGCTCGACAGGTTGCCCGTGAGCCGGTAGGGAATCGTACCGGCGGTAAGCTCCGTCGAAAAAAATACGGTACGGCCGTCCGCCGTTGCGGTGAAATCTGCCTGTGCCGTCACAGTGACGGATTGCCCGCGGTACAAAAGGTTCAGGTACGAAATGCGAACGGTGGCATCATTCCCGTCAAGCGACAGCAGCAGCGCTTCGTTTTCCTTTGTCGTGTTCGCCATCAGGAAATACGGCATATTATAGCTGAGCGTTTTAAAATCAGTGGACACATAGATATCGGTACTGACGACGTACGGCGCGATCCGTTCCGCGATCGACGAAGCCGTTGTGCCGGCAGCCGGAAACAGGGCGACACAGTGCGCAATGCTGTCCGCATAAAAACGGACAGCGGATATGGATGTTTCAAGGTAGCGCGTTGCAGACAGATAGCTACCGTCAATGGCGAGCGTTCCCGGCTGTTCGCCTGCCTGACGGGAATAGTCCGATATTTCCGCGTGAAAGTCGACTGACGATGCAGACGGAATCACCGACATACTGAACGCGGACAGCGTCTTTTCGCCAATGAACAGGTGCGGTGAAAAACAGTCAAACCCACGCTGCCGGGGGGTAAAGAAAAATTCAGAGGACAGCGCTTCTCCGTGTGGCGGTCCTAGTTGCCGGAGAGATGCCGTACCGTCAAGCTGCAGAGAGGCAAATGTATACGAACCAGAAAACTCCGCGTGATATCTGTTCCCCGTCATCGAAAACTGTGGAATAAAAACAGATGCTTTCGTCCCCGATACCGTGTATGCCGCAGATAGTCCACCGGCAAAGGCTATCTGTGCGTTCGACTCATATGCGATCTCCCCGCTGTCCAGCTCATAGCGAACATGAGCACCTCCCGTTACAGACAGCCCTGACAGCATTCGGGCAAAAGCGCTGCGACTGTTCTGGAAACTGATGAACGAAAGAAGCGCAAGATTGTCTGCCGCGGCAGTAGCAGAGAACGCACGCTCATCAAATTCGTAGCGTGCCAGTATAGACAGCGGCATGATATTCTGAAATGAACGCACCTGTATCGCCCTGTCTTCGTACGTCATGAGTAAGTTCAACGCACCGAGTGAAACCTGCGCTCCGGCGATGCGTGACAAGCGCACCAACAGCGAGCTGTTTTTGAAGCCGTCGGACAGTGTTCCGTCAACAGATAGCGCCGACGTCAGTGAAATAGTATCTGATGACAGTAGCGCATCGACCATCGCGTTGAGGGTGACCCGTATATTTTTTCCACCGCGGTCAGAGAAGAACGAGGCGTTTTTCAGCGTCGCATTCACGCTGCTGTTTTCATTCCGTACGCGAAAGACGACGTTCCGGATAAAAATGGCGAGCGGTAGTTCCGCGACAAACGCATCGGGATCGAACGCGAGCGCGGGAGAAATCTCCACCGGTGCGGCATCGTTTTCTGAGGACGGACGGCGGAACAGCAGCAGCAGCTTTTCAATCACTTCACTGTCAGATGCCGTATCGATGTCAACGACGACTCCGTATATCGTCAACGTTCGGAATAAGTGCCGCCAGTCGCGCCGCAGTATACTGAGCACGTCATATCGCAACACGGCAGAGCTGACAGACAGGAGCTCGCTTCCGTCAGCCGTATCGCGGAGCACAATGTCTTTTAGTTTCAGCCCGATAAGCACGGACGGCGAAAGCGCGCGGTAGGTAAGCGTTATGCCCGAACGTCGCGCCGTTTCCTCCTGTATGTGATGCAGCGCTGTGGAGAGCGTTCCAGAAACTGCGCGGTACACCGGATACGCAGCGGCCACCGCGAACGTTGCACAGAGGCAAAAGAGGATGATGCCGTTCCGCTGTTTCGCAAAAAAGGAGTTCATGGCCGTATTTGACATCCTACCAGAATTTTCGGTAAATTGACAGCAGTATACGGTACATTATCTCGAAAATAAATATAGTTTTATGATACTCGACAATTTTATCGTTTTTGAAGGAATCGACGGAGCCGGAACGACTACGCAGCTGCAGTTGCTCGCGGCACAGTGCACGCCGGACATCGTCACAACAACCTGTGAACCCACCGACGGAGCCATCGGCCGCTTTATTCGTTCCGCGCTTGCAGGATCGCTGCAGTTTGACGAGCGGACTATGGCCTACCTCTTTGCCGCCGACCGCGCAGAACACGTGTACGGTCGGGGCGGCATCTTGGCACAGTGTGCACACGGAAAGCTCGTTGTCTGCGACCGCTATCTTTTTTCTTCCCTCGCCTACCAGTCGCTCACCGGTGACCCGGCATTGCCCGCGCTCCTCAACGATCCGTTTCCGCTGCCCGCGCTGCTGTTCTATTTCAAAATCGATGTCGCCAGCGCGCTTGAACGCGTTGCCCGTCGCGGCGGCCCCAAAGAACGCTACGATTCTTCCGCTGCCCAGACCGCCGTTGCCGCAGCGTATGAACGCGTTATCGCCGAATACACCGGTACAGAAAAAGGCCGTGGCATGCGCGTCGTCACGATCGATGCCCGTGAACGTGCAGAAAAAATCGCCCAAATCATCTGGAACGAAGTGCAGAACCTGCCGATACTGAAAAAGTGAAAAGGTTTTCCACTTTGACGCTCCGTCTCATGTTCTGTGCTGTCGTATGCGGACTGTTCATGCCGTACCGATCAAGCGCGTATCTGGTCAAATACAAAGAGGACTTCTATCGGCTCTATCACGTTCACTACCAGCAGTATCCTGACGACTGCATGGAAAACATCTACTGGCTAGAGAAAGCTGTACAAGCTGATTTTGCCAACCCGCTCTACGCCGACATCAAAATCACGAGCGAAAAGCAGTGGGAAAAATATCGCTACCTCTATCAGATGCATCTGAACTTAAAGCTCATCGAACAGCACCTGCGGCTCGGACGCATCTACGACAAACAGGTCGCCTACTTTTATGACGCGCCGTGGAAAGACGAATACATCCGCGATTTAGAGAAAGCTATCAGCTGCTATCGGGCGGGACTGTACTACTGGCAGGAGGCCGAGCTCTGGGCAGAAAAGGCGAATGCGCCGTCGTTCAATTTTTTGCATCTCACCGAGTTGCATTTTTGGGAAGACGAGCGCGAACGCATTAAAACCGGCGAGCTCAATTACGACCGCATGCTCCGCCGAGAAATCACGCGCGTAGAAAACGTCAAGGCGCGCTTTGAGCAGATGGATTCCTACCGCTATTGATTTTTTTTTCATATTTTTTTGGACGATGCTGGACAGCTATCCGGTGTTCCATGGTTCCGGCGGCCGCCTCCATTCGGGCACGCCGCGGGGAAAACAGCGCACCAAAACCCGCACACATTGCTGTTGCCGCTCTCCATCAAAACGCCGCGCGCGCCCGAACGCTCCGCGCCATTCCACCCCGGCGTAGGTTCCTGCCATACCATCGGACGGTCAGAACAATCCGTGCCCAAAAATATTGCACGGCAGAAAAAAAAACGCTACGATATTTTCATGGATGTAAAACCGCTGACCATCACCTATCCGTCCGTCAATCCAGGAAGCGCGCGCACGGAAATTATTCTCTCACCAGAACCAGTTGACCTCGTTTCGCTGTACGCTCCCGGCACGCCTGCTGCATGCCGCCGGCTCTTTGTCACCGACAGCACCGTCGCCGCACTGCCGTGTATGAAGCCGTTCTGCGCGCGCTTTACGGGCGACCGCTGCGGCGCCGACCAGCTACTCATCTTACCGCCCGGAGAGAGCGCCAAAACCATAGAAAACGTGCTCACCATCGCAAAGGCGGCCGTGCAAGCCGGATTTTCTCGCCACGACTGCTTCGTCGGCATCGGCGGGGGGGTCATCACCGATATGACGGGGTTTGCCGCCGCCATCTTCAAACGCGGCGCACCGGTCGAATTCGTTCCGACAACGCTGCTCGCCATGGTAGATGCCGCAATCGGTGGCAAGACCGGCTGCGATTTTGACTCATACAAAAACATGATCGGTTCGTTCTATCCTGCACGGACGATTACCGTTTGCCCGGCATTCATTGCGACAGTAAGCGAGCGCGACTATTACTCCGGGCTTGCCGAAGCCGTCAAAACGGCGCTGCTCTACGATGCGGCGCTGTGGGAGCTATTCAAGTCGCAGCACACCGCGGTTGCCGCCCGTGACGAAGCGCTGCTCACCCATATCATCCTGCGCTGCGCTGCGCTCAAAGCGCACGCCGTAGAAGAAGATTTCATGGAAACCAGCACGCGTGCTTTCTTAAACCTCGGCCACACGTTCGGTCATGCGCTTGAAACGGTTTCCGGGCTCGGCACCATGCCGCACGGCCATGCCGTCGCTTGGGGTATTGCGCGTGCGGCACGCTTAAGCGCAGCAATGGGGCTCTGCACGCCGGCATACGCCGATGAAGTGTGCGGTGTGCTCGCTTCATACGGCTGGGAGACGGGCGCACTACCCGCGTGCATACGCAGCGCTGAAGACAGGGAGCGCATCATCGCCGCCATGCACCATGACAAAAAAAATGTGACTAGCACCATCCGCATCATCGCGCAGCGTGGTATTACCGACACCTGCATCATTGCAGTAAGCGATGAGTCTATTCGCGCGGTGCTGACGGCGGAGTGAACATGGCTGATACGCGTTTTTATTTTGATTGGGCGGCAACGGCTCCGCTTGACGAAGCTATCGTACACGCTGCACTTTCCGCACTGCGCGATGCGTGGGGGAACCCTTCAAGTCAGCATGCCGACGGCCGCTGTGCGTATGAACTACTCGCGGTAGCACGCGAACAGGCGGCAGCAGCGCTCGGCGTGCCGGCAGCGCACCTGTACTTTACCTCAGGCGGCACCGAAAGCAATCACATACCACTGCTGTCTGTTTTAAACCGTCCGCACAGCGGCACGGTACTCATCAGCAGCATCGAACATCCGTCCCTGCGCGAAATGGCGCGGTCGCTCGAAGCGGTTGGCTGGCAGGTCACACTGATTCCAGCGACGCACGACGGCACTGTTACGGCTGACGCGGTACAAGCCGCACTCACCGACGACACCGTTTTGGTCTGCGTCATGGCGGTGAACAACGAAACGGGAGCCGTTCAGCCGATAGCAGACATCGCGAACACACTCCGGTCATCTGCACGTGGAAAGCGCCGAGCAAAACTGCACGTTGATGCCGTACAAGCCGCTGGCAAAATTCCACTTGACACCGTTCTGCCGTATGCCGACAGCGCCGCATTCAGCGCGCATAAAATTGCAGGGCCGCGCGGTATCGGGGCACTCTACGTGGCGGACACATTCGAACCGTTTCTGCGTGGCGGCGGACAGGAACACGGTGTCCGAAGCGGCACGGAAAACGTCTTCGGCGCTACAGCGCTCGCCGCATGCCTCGAACGCTATTGTATAACGAAACAAAACGATATCGCTACAGAATGCTTCCACCGGCAGCGCACTGCCACCGCACATTTTATTGAACGACTCCGCTCGCTTCCTTCCTGCGCAATCGTACCGTCATGCCGCGCACCGGACGACGCCCGCTTTTCCCCGTGGATCGTGCAGGCAGCATTTAAGAATATCCCCGGCCAGGTACTGGTGCGCGCCTTGGATACCGCAGGTTTTTCCATTTCTACCGGCAGTGCCTGCTCCACACGAAAACAGAACCGCCCCGTTCTGCAGGCGATGCACGTTCCACCGGACATTCAGAACGCCGCAGTGCGTTTCAGTTTTGGGCCACAAACAACGCACCGCGACATGGACGCCCTTTTTGCCGCCGTTAAAACAGTGGTGGAGCAGTTTTCTTAAACTGCGCTTCTCTGCCGCACGTGCCGCAAAAAAAAGAACAGGGCGCGCCGTTTACCGCACAGAGCGACAAACCGCCGCTCTGTGTGCACCGCTCCCAAGTATACCTGTTTCCAATTCATATAGTATATGTCATTTTCTTTCCCGATCCACCGTAGTATTCTTGACGAACTTCCGCCACCTGACTGTCTGCAATGTAGTCATCAAACGGCATCATACGGTCAATTATCCCCCCGGGGGTGATTTCTACGATGCGATTTGCAATCGATGAAATAAATTCATGATCATGACTATTAAATAAGATGACGCCGGGAAAATCGACAAGCGCATTGTTAAGGCTCTCTATCGCTTCAAGGTCAAGATGATTAGTTGGATCATCAAAAATAAGCACGTTTGCGCCGGTGAGCATCATTTTGGAAAGCAGGCACCGAACTTTTTCCCCCCCACTCAGCACCTTCACCGGTTTGAGCGATTCATCGCCAGAAAAAAGCATGCGTCCCAAAAAACCGCGCACATATGCGTCATCCTGTTCTTTTGAATAGGACTTAAGCCATTCGGTGATGTTCGCATCAGTGTCAAAATACCGTGCGTTGTCACGCGGCATATAGGCAACGCTCGTCGTTTGTCCCCAAAAATACGCTCCTGCATCCGGTTTTGTCTCACCGGCAATAATGTCAAAGAGTGCTGAGGTGGCGTTGCGCTCCACACCAACAAACGCGATTTTATCGGTACGGTTTACGATAATCGAAAAATCCTTCAACAGTGCAACGCCATCTTGGGCGTACGAAACTTTTTTGATTTCGAGCACGTTATTGCCGAGTGCGCGGTCAGGAGCAAAATGCACATACGGAAATTTTCTGGTCGTTACGGGAAGCTCTTCAAGTTCAAGCCGGTCGAGCACTTTTTTTCGACTCGTCGCCTGCCGGCTCTTTGCCGCGTTCGACGCAAATCGCTGGATAAACGCTTTTAAATCAGCGATTTTCTCCTCGCGCCGTTTCGCCTGATCTTTTGCCTGCTTTTGCAAAATCTGGCTCATCTGAAACCAAAAATCGTAATTGCCGGTGAACTGCGTAATCTTGCCGTAGTCAATGTCACAGATGACCGTACACACCGTGTTTAAAAAATGGCGGTCGTGGCTCACCACGATGACGATATTCGGAAATTCAAGCAAGAAATTTTCAAGCCATGCGATCGACTCCAAATCAAGGCCGTTCGTCGGCTCGTCAAGCAAGAGCGCGTCAGGATTTCCAAAAAGTGCCTGTGCTAAAAGAACACGCACCTTTTGACTTTCATCCAAGTCTTTCATCATGCTGTCGTGGAACGATTCTTCAAGTCCCAGGCCTGAAAGCATCTGCTCAATCTGGTTCTCCGCCTCCCAGCCGCCAAGTTCCCCGAACTCCGCCTCAAGCTCACTCGCCGCGATACCGTCTTCCTCCGTAAAGTCGTCTTTTGCGTACAGAGCGTCACGCGCCTTTGAGCAATCGTACAATTTCGGAAATCCTCTGAGCACAGTATCCTTGACCGAGTACTCATCGTAGGCAAAGTGATCCTGCTTCAGGACTGCTATACGCTGCCCACTCGTGACGGTGATTTCGCCGGTATCGTGTTCCTGTTCGCCAGAGAGCACTTTCAGGAACGTTGACTTTCCCGCACCGTTTGCCCCGATAATGCCGTAGCAGTTTCCCGCGGTAAATTTAAGATTGACGTCCTTAAAGAGCGGACGTTCGCTGAATTTGAGACTTACATCGCTGACCGTTATCACGTATTCCCTCTACCAAAAAATCGTTTGATTTTTGCAATGATGCTTTTTGACTGGAGCGTGCGCTTCGGCTTCAGTGCTGAGCGCTGATGCGGAGCGTTTTCTGTCCGCGATGGAGACCGTACCGCTTTGCCAGTACGGCTGACATCAGAGCGCACAGCC
>JAFUFE010000171.1 GCA_017470085.1 Treponema sp. | reverse complement strand
AGCCGGACACTATTTGAGTAATCGCGAGTGTTCACCTGGTTGACGCGGCAACAGTACAGCGATGCGCGTAAGCGGAGCACCGCTCAACAAAATGGCCCATATGCGATTCGAACGCACTACCTGCCGCTTAGGAGGCGGCCGCTCTATCCAGGTGAGCTAATGGACCGGAAGCGAAACGTGCGGTGCCGGGCAATGCTCCGTACTGTTCTTGCATTGTGCAGTGATGCTGACAAACAGCTACCCGTTGTGGTACAATGCTGGACGTTGTTTGCTTTTTGTCCCGCGGCGTTTCCGTACGTTTAAAATAGCAGAAAGCGGCACTTTACTCAAGATTACCCGAAATGATTGTACCGACGATGTGGGATGCTCGGGGTGTCCGTCAATAACAATGCGATGGCACCGGATGCATTGCTGCGCCGTGCGGTATAGAAACAGGCGCTGTGATTGTGTCGCACCTGATAAATAGTGACATGCCGTGAGGATTTTGTTCTTTCGATGGGCGGTCTTCAATGAGACGAGCTTTTTGAAATAGCTCTACAATCATCAAAGCAACAGCACAATGATCTTGAAGTGTACAGCCATTGCCTTTTGACTTTTCAATTGCTTTTTCACTTCCTATTTTGTTAAGACTGTTTTTCGTAAGCCGCGCCCCAATGCCTGTTTTTTATTTACGATAGATTTTCCAAGTTCATACTTTAATTTTTCAAACAACGGCTTTCGTTTTTTTTCGTGCACACGCAATCTTTGTCATACAAATTAGTATAACTATACATAATTGTGACATATAATTTTAATCGACACAAACTATTCTAGCAGTTTTTTACTCGCTTTTTGTCATTGTGGCAAATAGTGTGTTTCACCTATCACGGGTGCGGGCGAAGATATCCGCACTCTGTACAACATAATTGCTTTTGGTTACAATAGACCTGTTTGATAACGAAGTCATCAAACAAGTTGCGAGTTTTAACTCGTTGAAATATCACACGTTAAAACATCGCATTTCAAAGTAACCTGTTCTGAAACCGATGGTTCCGAACAGGTTTAATATGTCATCAAAGGAAAATGTATGCGTTTTGGGTCTGCTTCGTTTTATAAACGGATGCTTTCTATCGCGCTGCCAGTGATGGCGCAGCTTTTCATTCAAAATCTCGTTTCTCTCATCGACAACTTTATGGTTGCAGGACTCGGCGACATAAAAATGTCTGGCGTGAATGTCGCGGGGCAAATCAATTTCATTATGCTTGTGCTTGTAAACGGCGTGCTCTGCGCAGGCGGCGGCATATTCATGTCGCAGTATAAAGGTGCGGGCGACAAAGGCGGCATGCGACACGTGTTCAGCTACAAGCTCATCGTAACGCTCGTGCCCGCCATCGCGTTCACGCTGTTTTGTGCGACACATCCTGCTCCCGTGCTTGCGCTCATGGTGCGTGGCAATGCGGCTGCACAAGAAATCGTTGCGCAGGCTGCAACATACGAGCGCGTCCTTGCATGGACATGGATTCCATTCGCCGTGTCAGTTTCAATCTCGTCGTCGCTACGTGAGACAGGCGAAGTGCACGTACCGTTGATAATTTCTGTGACAGCAACACTCGTAAACACAATCGGCAACTACATCCTCATTTACGGGCACTTCGGTGCGCCGCGTCTTGAAGTGATAGGCGCCGCAGTTGCAACGATTATCGCGCGCACTGCGGAAATGATTGCATTCATCGTGTACATCGTTGTAAAGAAGCCTGATTTTGTCGGCACAGTGCGCGACATCTTGAGCGTGCGGCACAAGCTCGCATATACGATTTTGGCAAAATCAGCGATGATTGCCGTATCAGAACTGTCGTGGGTGCTTTCAGAGACAGTCGCAACTGCGCTGTACAATTCGCGCGGCGGAGCTGAAATAGTTTCGGGCATGGCAGCAGGCTTCACTATTGCCAATCTGTTTTTCGTGAGTTTGAGCGGCATTTACACAGCGACGGGCGTTGTCATGGGCATGACGCTCGGCGCAGGCAAACTCGACAGCGTGCGCGAGCAAAAGGCGTGGATAACAAACGGCGCGTTTGTGTTCGGCATATTCGTCATGCTACTCGGTTTTGCAAGCACGTTGTTCATTCCGCTCGTGTTTGTAAACTTGAGCAGTGCAGCGCGTGCAATTTCGCGAGGCGTTGTATTCTCTATGGCAGCGTACATGCCGCTGTGGTGTCTTTTAAACGCGCAGTTTTCAATCTCGCGCACGGGCGGCGACACAGCAATGGGAGCTGTCGTAGATTTGACTGTCACTTTAGTAATTTTCATGCCGTGCATGTTTGTGCTCACCTACTTTACCACGCTCGGTCCCGTTGCCATGTACGCAATAGCCAAGCTGTCAGATTTTGGAAAAGCAGTCGTTGCGTCACTGTGGCTGCGAAAAGAAAAATGGCTGCATAATCTCGTCGCTGAAAATGCGGTGGGTGCATGATGCATGGTCGCAACTGCATACTGCAGCTGAAAACGCGGTGAGCGCATGACGCACAGTATGCTCACTGCATGCAATCACGACCGCCCGTGATGCGCATTGCCGCTAGCACAGCGTGATGCACAGTTGTAACCGCCCGTGATGCGCTCGCACGGTGCCCTACATATTTGCTTATCTACATAATATATGTTTAAAACACCGCTTCAAGCTTGTGGCGTTCAATGTTGTGTTTGTTCGCGTAGCCGGTCAGTATGAGCGTGAGCGCGCCGTCGCCAGTGACGTTGCACGCAGTGCCGAAGCTGTCCTGCAGTGCAAAAATCGTGAGCATGAGGGCGCATCCTGCTTCATCAAAACCGAGCACGCCAGTGATAAGGCCGAGCGACGCCATGACCGTGCCGCCGGGAACGCCTGGCGCGCCGATGGCAAAGATGCCGAGCAGCACGCAGAACAGAATCATCGTTGGCAGTTCGGGCAACGTGCCGTAGAGCACTTTAGAGACGGTCATCACAAAGAACACTTCCGTCAAAACAGAGCCGCACAGGTGAATGTTGGCAAACAGCGGAATGCCGAAGTCAACCATGTCGTCGCGGAGCGGCGGTTCCGACTTCTCTGCGCACCGCAGTGCAACGGCGAGCGTTGCAGCGCTTGACATTGTGCCGACAGCGGTGATGTATGCCGGTCCGTAATTTTTCAAAATCTTAAACGGATTCTCCTTTGCATAGGCGCCTGCGACCGCATAGAGCACCGCCAGCCAGATGTAGTGTCCCGCCATGACGATAAGGATGACTGTGATGAATACGGGGAACTGTTTTGTAATCGTTCCTTCATACGCAAGCCCGCAGAACGTAAACGCGATGAACACTGGCAGAATAGGAATGACGATTTTTGTTACGATGTCGAGGACTATCTTTTGGAATTCTTCGAGCACCACTGTTATGGTTTTTGCATTTGTCCACGTTGCGGCAAGTCCGAGCAGTATCGAGACGACGAGCGCGCTCATGACGGGCATCAGTTGCGGAATGTTGAGCTGGAACAACACTGGCGGCAGCTCCTTGAGGCCTTCCACCTGGGAGACGATGTTCAAAAGCGGAATGATGCCGAATCCCGCGAGCATCGCCAGCAGCGCGACAATCAGCGTTGACGCATACGCAATGACGATGGCAACGGCGAGCATGCGCGACGCGTTTTTTCCGAGCCGCGTAATTGACGGCGCGATAAAGCCGATGATGATGAGCGGCACGCAGAACATGATGAGCTGGCTCAAGATGTACCGCACCGTCACGACGACATTCATGACGGCAGTGTTGGCGACCAGCCCGACGATAATGCCGACGACGACACCCAGCAACAATCTTACTGGAAGACTAGTGAAAAATTTCATACGTTTCCTCCTCAAAGAGCAGTTTACTGCTCCACCATTATTTTTATGATTTCTTCATTTGTTTGATGCATGCCATCTTGCGCGAGCCGCCCCACGTTTGCAATCGTCGCTTCAACAGTGCGCCCCACGATGCCGTCGCCCGGTAAAAAATTTTTTTTGTGCGCGCTCATGGTGTATCCGAGTATGCCCGCGTCCACCGATTCTGCAATCTTTGCGGCGCACGACGCTTTTGCGCCGTCGCATATCATGCCGGATGCTATGGCGAGCGAATTGGAGATAGTGTGTGCAATGTCCTCTATCCCTGCGCCGAGCAGATACGCGATGCCCGCTCCGGCGCCTGTCCCTGCGCTCACCGCTCCGCAATACGCTGACAGCCGCCCGATGCCTGTCTTTTGATGAATCGCCACCAGGTTTGACAGCACGAGCGCGCGGTACAGCTCCTCTTCGCTTTTGTGATATTCTGCCGCGTACTCAATGACGGGCACAGAACAGGTGATGCCCTGATTGCCGCTCCCCGAATTGATGACGACCGGCAGCTCGCAGCCGTTCATGCGCGCGTCCGAGCCTGCCGCCGCTTTTGCCTTTGCCCGCGTATGCACGTCAGTTCTCCCAGACGCAAGCAGCAGTTTCCCGATTGACGAGCCGTATGCGCCGCACAGCCCTTCTGCCGCAATCGCTGTGTTGTACGAAATCTGCCGAGCGATGAGGTCGCGCACATCGGCGAGCGCAACTGTCTGCGCAAAATCGTAGATGCTCTCTATGTCCAGCAGCGAACGGTCGGTTAGCCCTTCGTCGCCTTCTTCTGAAACAGGAATGTCGACAGTGCGCTTGCCATCTTTTTCGATGAGCACGATATTCGTGTGATAGTGTGCGATGCGGACAGTCGCATATGAGGCTCCTGCATGCACCGTAACGATGATGTCGAACGTGATGCCGTTATCGATGTGCGACACGGATATCGGCGTCGTTTCCAAAAACTGCGCTATCGCCGCGCACTGCTCGTCGGAAACATCGGCAATCACTTCAAGCTCGCGCGCAGGATTTCCAGCGACGATGCCCGCAGCAGCTGCAGCAGGAATGCCGCGCAGGTGATTCGTATGCGGCACCACGACGCTTTTGACGTTTTTAATAACGCTGCCGCTTGCGCCAACAGACACACGCTCTGGCAGCGCGCCGAGCGTCTCCCGCGCTTTTGCTGCCGCCAAGCTCAACGCAATCGGCTCAGTGCATCCCATTGCAGGAATCAACTCTTCATTCAATATTTTAATATACGCACTATATTTCTGATCGTCTTTTTGCATGATTTTATTATACCATGATTTGCGGTAAAGTCAATTTTTTTATGCCATCATGCTTGAAAAAAAATGTCTGCGTGTTTTTGCAGTGCTGCTTCAGTACATTCATGCCGTTGAAAAAAAATTGTTTTCGCGCGATAATGCTGTTGCACGTTTTGCGATGCAGGTTGCGCATGATACTGAATGCGGCATGCATCGTACGATGTGCGCGCGCATATTTTTTGACGAGGTTTATCTATGACACCATTTCGCGGCGCGTTTACGGCGCTCATCACTCCCATGAAAAACGACGGTCGCATTGATTACGACGGATTACGAACGCTCATTTCATTTCAACTTGAGCAAGGCATAGATGGCCTTGTGCCGCTCGGCACGACGGGCGAAACGCCCACGCTCGATGCGCACGGTGAAGAAGACGAGATTATTGCAATCGTCATGGAGCAGGTGCGCGCGTTTGAAAAATCGAGCGGTAAAAAAATTCCTGTCGTGCTCGGAACGGGAAGCAACAACACGCGCGAAGCGGTGCGCTATACGGAGCGCGCAAAAGCAAGCGGCGCGGATGCCGCGCTTGTCGTCATGCCGTATTACAATAAGCCGTCAAACGAAGGCATATTTCGCCACTTTGAAACGCTCTCGCGCATCGGCATTCCAATTATCGTGTACAACATTGCAGGGCGTACAGGCAAAAACATAGATACGCCTACGCTTTTTCGCATTGCGCAGCTTGCGAACATTGTGGGCGTAAAAGAAGCGAGCGGCTCCATTCCGCAGATGATGGACGTGATTTTTGACATCAAGCGCACAAAGCCGGATTTCGCTGTTTTAAGCGGAGACGACGCGCTCACGCTGCCGCTCATCGCGTGCGGTGGCGACGGCGTCATCTCCGTCGTGTCAAACCTTGCGCCCGCGCTAGTAACGCAAATGACGGGCGCCGCGCTTTCCGGTGATTTTGAAACAGCGCGCGAACTGCACTACCGCCTGCTGCCGTTTTTTAAAGCGGCATTTGTAGACGGTAATCCCACGTCAATCAAATATGCCATGAACGCAAAAGGCTTGCCCGCGGGAAGCGTGCGGCTTCCGCTCGTTGAAGTCACGGACGAGGCAAAAAAAAGTATCGATGCCGCGCTCGCGCAGTGCGGGCTGTGAACATGTGGCGCGTTTATGTATGCGCAAGTTACGCGTGCGGCGCATGTGCACACTGCGATTCTGCGCACGCGTGAAACTGCGCTGCGAAAGCCATGTGCGGTTGTTGCCGCAATAGGAGAAACGACATGAACAAAATAGCAGTTGGCGTGCTCGGCGCTACGGGCATGGTGGGGCAGCGATACATCGCGCTGCTCGAAAACCATCCGTGGTTTGAGGTGACGTATGTTGCAGCAAGTCCGCGCTCTGCGGGAAAACCGTATGCGGATGCAGTTGCAAACCGCTGGCTCATTGGAGAACATATTCCGCGCTCTGTTGCGCCGCTTATCGTGCACGATGCGAACGATGTTGCTTCTGCGCGCGGAAAATGCGCGTTCGTGTTCAGCGCGCTCGAAATGGACAAAGACGCAATCAAGCAGCTTGTAGTTTTGTATGCCGCTTCAGATATTCCTGTGGTGTCGAACGCGAGCGCACATCGTTGGACAGAAGACGTGCCCATACTCGTGCCGGAAATCAATTTTTCGCACCTCGACGTGATTGCCGCTCAAAAAAAATCGCGCGGCTGGAATAAGGGCTTTATCGTTGTGAAGCCGAACTGCTCGCTCCAAACATACATGATGCCGCTCCACGCGCTTGTGCAAGCGGGCTTCCCCGTTAAACGCATGACGGTGACGACGCTGCAAGCGACGAGCGGTGCGGGCTACCCCGGCGTTCCGTCGTTCGACATGATAGACAACATTGTACCGTTCATCAGCGGCGAGGAAGAAAAGACAGAAAAAGAGTGCTTGAAAATTCTTGGGCATGTTGCAGACGGAAAAATTGTCAATGCGCCGCTTCCGCTCGTCTCTGCAACGTGCACGCGCGTTCCTGTCGTTGACGGACACACGGCGTGCGTGAGCATGGAGTTTGATGTGCCGTCGGACAAAAAGCCGTCGCTTGCGGAGATTGAGCGCGTGTGGACTTCTTATTCGTCGGTGCCGCAAGAGCGTGGGCTGCCGTCAGCGCCGTTACATCCTATTGTCGTGCGGAGCGAAGAAAATCGCCCGCAGCCGCGCCGCGACAGAGAAACGGAAAAAGGCATGGCGTGTGTGATTGGGCGGTTGCGCGAATGCAGCGTGTTTGACGTCAAGTTTGTCGCGCTCAGCCACAACACAAAACGCGGAGCGGCGCTCGGCGGCATCCTCAATGCAGAACTGTTAAGAGTGAACGGATTTTTTGACGGTCTGTAAAGCGCCCGCACGCTGCGCAACAAAAGCTCTGCGAGATTTACAAAAAATCCTGTGATGCACGTGTATATGTTTTGATTCGTGCGACGGGTTTTATGTATCACTTCGTGATACAAACGGTGAAGAAATCTGAGAAATTTTTTTGGAGGTAAAGCAGAATGGATTTTTCTCCCGCTTTTACTGACGTAGAAAGAATTGCGGCAACTGGGAAATATGACGTGCTTCCCGTCAGCAGCGAGATGCTGTCGGATTTCATCACACCAATTGAGGCAATGAAGATATTGAAGAATATCTCTAAGCATTGCTATATGCTGGAATCTGCACAGGCAGATGAAACATGGGGGCGATATACGTTTCTCGGGTTTGACCCGAAAATGGAAATCACCTGCATCGAAGGAAATCTAACCATTTCTTCGGATGCCGGGACATTCCGATCCGTTACGAAAGACCCGTCGGAGGATCTGCGCAAGGTTTTGGGCGAGTATAGAAGCCCCCGATTCGATTATCTGCCCCCGTTCACCGGCGGGCTGGTGGGCTACTTCTCGTTTGATTATTTGGGCTACAGCGAGCCCAGCGTGAGAATGAACGTCGAGGACACGGAAGCCTTTAGAGACATGGACCTGATGCTGTTCGACAAAGTGATCGCCTTTGACACCGTCCGCCAAAAACTCATTTTGATCGTAAACATGACGCTCGAAGACCTCGAGCAAAACTACAACAAGGCGGTATGGGAGATCAAACAGTTGAGGGATCTGCTCAAGAACGGAGAAAAGAAGCAGGAGCCCGGTGGAAAGCTTCTCGGGCCTGTGACGGCATTGTTTGACAAGGAGCAGTTTTGCGCCATGGTGGAGCAGGCAAAACACCATATCCGCGAAGGCGATATTTTCCAGATCGTGCTTTCCAACCGTTTGAGTGCGCCGTTTGAAGGAAGCCTGCTCAACACCTATCGGGTACTTCGTACGATCAACCCTTCGCCGTATATGTTCTATTTTTCAGGTACGGATATGGAGGTCGCCGGTGCTTCGCCCGAAACGCTAGTCAAGCTGGAAAACGGTGTGCTGCATACGTTTCCCCTCGCAGGGACAAGACCGCGAGGCAAAAATGATGAAGAAGACAAATCATTAGAAGCTGATTTGTTGGCCGACGAAAAGGAGCTTGCCGAGCACAATATGCTGGTGGATTTAGGGCGAAACGACCTGGGCAAAATAAGTAAATTCGGCACGGTGCAAGTCGAAAAACTCCATTCCATTGAACGTTTTTCCCATGTTATGCACATCGGTTCAACGGTGCGGGGAGAGATCCGTGAGGACAAGGATGCATTGGACGCAATAAAGGCGGTGCTCCCCGCCGGCACGCTCTCCGGCGCGCCGAAAATCAGAGCCTGCCAGCTCATCGGAGAACTTGAAAACAACAAACGAGGCATCTACGGCGGTGCGATCGGGTACATCGACTTCACCGGAAACATGGACACCTGCATCGCGATCCGCATTGCATATAAGAAAAACGACAAGGTGTTTGTCAGAAGCGGAGCCGGCATCGTGGCGGATTCGATCCCTGAAAAAGAATATGAAGAATGCCTGAACAAAGCCAAAGCTTCGCTGAAAGCGTTGGAGCTTGCACAGGAGGAAGAATTATGATTTTGCTGATCGATAACTACGACAGCTTTTCCTACAATCTTTTTCAGCTCATCGGCGAGGTTGAGCCGGATATCAAGGTCATCCGCAACGATGAAATGACGGTAGAACAAATCAGACAGCTAAACCCCGATCACATCATCCTTTCCCCAGGTCCCGGCAGACCTGAGGCCGCGGGCGTCATCATCGATGTGGTGAAAACAATCCACGACATTCCGATTCTTGGCGTCTGCCTCGGCCATCAGGCGATCTGCGCGGCATTTGGCGCGACTGTGACCTATGCAAAGGAGTTGATGCACGGCAAACAGTCGTATGTACAGTTTGACGCCGATTGTCCCCTGTTCGCAAATTGTCCCCAAACAGCGCCTGTTGCACGGTATCACTCCCTTGCGGCGGACGCCGGCACCATTCCCGAAGCATTGAAAATAACCGCCCGTACCACCGATGGAGAGGTGATGGCAGTACAGCACAAGGATTATCCTGTTTACGGCGTACAGTTCCACCCCGAATCCATCATGACGCCGGACGGAAAGCAGATGCTTAGAAATTTTATAAAGGAGAAATGAGTCATGATTAAAGAAGCCATTGTAAAGATAGTGAATAAAGAAGATCTCACCTACGATGAGGCGTACACCGTCATGAACGAAATTATGAGCGGCGAAACGACAGCGACACAAAATGCAGCCTTTCTTGCGTCCCTGTCCACAAAAAGTGCCAAAGCGGAAACAACCGACGAAATTGCCGGCTGTGCGGCAGCTATGAGAGCGCATGCAATCAAGGTGGAAACCGGAATGGAGCTCTTTGAGATCGTCGGCACCGGAGGCGACAACGCGCACAGCTTTAATATCTCCACCACTTCGGCTCTTGTAGCCGCTGCCGGCGGCATGAAAGTCGCCAAGCACGGAAACAGAGCAGCATCCTCACTGTGCGGGACGGCAGACTGTTTGGAAGCGCTCGGCGTCAACATTGCGCAAAGCCCCGCGCGATGCCTGGAACTCCTAAACGAGGTCGGTATGTGCTTTTTCTTCGCGCAGAAATATCACACCTCCATGAAATACGTCGGCGCTATCCGAAAAGAGCTTGGTTTCCGCACAGTGTTCAACATACTCGGTCCCCTCACCAATCCCGGCACACCGTCCATGCAGCTGCTGGGGGTGTATGACGAGTATCTTGTCGAACCCTTGGCACAGGTGCTTGTCAACCTCGGCGTCAAGCGGGGCATGGTCGTTTACGGGCAGGATCGGCTGGACGAGATCTCCTTAAGCGCACCGACAACCATCTGCGAGATCAAGGACGGCTGGTTCAAAACCTCTGTCATCACACCGGAAGATTTCGGGCTGGAGCGCTGCAGCAAAGATGACCTGCGCGGTGGTACACCGGAAGAAAACGCCAAAATCACCCTTGCCATCTTAAATGGCGAAAAGGGGCACAAGAGACATGCAGTTCTAATGAATGCCGGCGCGGCGTTCTACATCGGCGGCAAGGTCGAGAACATGAAAGACGGCATCGCCCTCGCCGCAAAACTCATCGATTCCGGCCGGGCACTTGAAACGCTCAACAAGCTCATAGAAGTCAGCAACCGTCCAGAGGCAGAGGCATGACGATTCTTGACCGGCTTGCCGAGCACGCCCGCCAACGCGTGATCGAAGCAGAGGAAAAACTGCCGCTTGAGCGGATCAAACAGCAGGCACTGTCTGCACCCAAAGGAGACTTTGCCTTTGAAAACGCACTGAAACAGCCCGACATCTCCTTTATCTGCGAGTGCAAAAAGGCTTCTCCGTCGAAAGGATTGATCGCACCCGATTTCCCGTATCTGGAGATCGCAAAGGAGTACGAAGCGGCGGGAGCAGACTGTATTTCCGTTTTGACCGAACCCAAATGGTTCCTTGGAAGCAACGAATACTTGAAAGAGATTGCACGCTCTGTCTCCATCCCCTGTCTGCGCAAAGACTTTACGGTGGATGAGTATATGATCTACGAGGCAAAGCTGCTGGGTGCGTCAGCGGTGCTCCTGATCTGTTCGATACTGAGCGAGGAGCAGATCAAAGAGTATTTGAGCATTTGCGACGAACTTGGGCTTTCTGCCCTAATAGAGGCACACGATGAAAGTGAAATTAAAATAGCACTCAACAGCGGAGCTCGTGTAATCGGGGTCAACAACCGCAATCTAAAGGATTTTTCCATAGACACGGACAACAGCCGCAGGCTCAGAAAGCTGATTCCCCGCGATGTGCTGTTTGTTTCCGAAAGCGGAGTAAGCTGTCCGGACGATGTGGCGAAACTTCGCGAAATCGGTGCTGATGCCGTGTTGATTGGAGAAACCCTGATGAGCGCGCGCGATAAAAGAGCCAAACTCGGTCAGCTGCGGGGTGTGCTATGACAAAGATAAAGCTCTGCGGGCTTTTTCAAAAATGCGATATTGAAGCTGCAAACGAATTGAAACCTGAATATATCGGCTTCGTATTTGCCAAAAAAAGCACGCGGTATGTTTCGCCCGAAAAAGCAGTCAGACTGAAACAGCTGCTCGCTTTAGACATAAAGGCGGTAGGCGTGTTTGTGAACGAAGCGCCGCAGACCATCGCCACGCTCTTTCGGGACGGGATCATCGACATTGCCCAGCTTCACGGAGGGGAAAGCGAGAACTATATAGAGCAGCTGCGTCAGCTCACCGAAAAACCGATCCTAAAGGCTTTTCGCATAAAAACGGCAAGCGACATGCAACATGTTGAAAAATGTTCCGCAGATTACATACTGCTCGACTCCGGCGCAGGTACGGGAACGGCATTTGATTGGAAGCTTATACGGAACATAAACAGACCGTATTTTCTTGCCGGCGGGCTTTCTCCCGACAATGTGGCGGATGCGGTAGCGCGCCTCCATCCATTTGCGGTCGATGTCAGCTCGGGAATTGAAACCGATGGGGTAAAAGATAAAACAAAAATGGCGGCATTCGTGGCCGCCGTCAGGAGAGAGGAAAACTTATGACGAATCCACATGGACGCTTTGGTATTCACGGCGGGCAGTATATCCCCGAAACACTTATGAATGCCGTAATTGAACTGGAGCGTGCATATAATTATTACAAAAATGATCCTGCGTTTGGCGAAGAGCTCAACGAGCTTTTCAACGAATATGCCGGCAGACCGTCAAGGCTGTACTTTGCCGAAAAGACGACCGGAGATTTGGGAGGGGCAAAGATCTACCTCAAGCGCGAAGATCTGAATCATACCGGTGCGCACAAGATCAACAATGTGCTCGGCCAGGCACTTCTTGCAAAGAAGATGGGCAAAACCAGACTGATTGCCGAAACCGGAGCCGGTCAACACGGCGTTGCCACCGCTACCGCTGCTGCCCTGATGGGCATGGAGTGCGTAGTCTTTATGGGTAAGGAAGACACTGTCCGCCAAGCTCTCAACGTGTATCGAATGCGCTTGCTCGGTGCCGAGGTCATCCCCGTGAAGACGGGCACAGCCACATTGAAGGACGCCGTATCCGAAGCTATGCGCGAGTGGACTTCCAGAATCAGCGATACCCACTACTGTCTTGGCTCGGTAATGGGACCACATCCGTTTCCGACGATCGTCCGTGATTTTCAGGCTGTCATTTCCAAAGAGATCAAGGAGCAGATACTTGTCAAAGAGGGCAAACTTCCCGATGTTGTCATCGCCTGTGTAGGCGGTGGCTCCAATGCGATTGGCAGTTTTTATCATTTTATTGAAGATAAAGGCGTTCGTCTGATCGGCTGCGAAGCGGCAGGGCGGGGCGTTGACACCTTTGAAACTGCGGCAACTATTGCCACCGGCAAAGTTGGAATCTTTCACGGTATGAAGTCTTATTTTTGTCAGGATGAATACGGCCAGATCGCACCCGTCTATTCCATTTCCGCAGGTCTTGACTATCCCGGAGTTGGACCGGAGCACGCTTATCTGCATGACATTGGCAGAGCCGAGTATGTGCCCATCACAGACGAAGAGGCGGTGTGTGCTTTTGAATATCTGGCAAAGTCCGAGGGCATCATCCCCGCCATCGAATCGTCTCACGCTGTTGCCCATGCCATGAAGATTGCACCGAAAATGGACAAAGATAAAATCATCGTGATCACCATATCCGGCAGAGGCGACAAAGATTGCGCCTCCATCGCCCGATACAGAGGAGCGGATATCAATGAGTAATATCAAAAAAGCATTTGAAAACGGAAAGGCTTTCATTGCCTTTATCACTTGCGGCGATCCCGACCTGGAGACTACCGCCGCCGCTGTCCGCGCCGCTGCAGAAAACGGTGCTGACCTCATTGAGCTCGGCATTCCATTTTCCGATCCCACTGCCGAAGGCCCCGTTATTCAGGAGGCCAATCTTCGCGCTCTGAGCGGCGGTGCTACCACGGACAAGATTTTCGACCTTGTCAAAAAACTGCGCAGGGATGTAACTGTCCCGATGGTCTTCATGACCTATGCCAACGTCGTTTTCTCTTATGGCAAGGAACGCTTTATCTCGACCTGCAAAGAAATCGGCATCGACGGGCTCATCCTGCCCGATCTGCCCTTTGAAGAGAAAGAGGAATTTTTGCCGCTCTGCCGTGAATACGGCGTCGATTTAGTATCTCTTATAGCGCCTACATCAGAAAACCGCATTGCCATGATCGCGAAAGCGGCAGAAGGTTTTATATACATCGTATCCAGCCTTGGCGTCACCGGCACAAGAATCGAAATCAAGACAGACCTTGCTTCTATAGTTAAAGTAGTAAGAGAAAATACAGATGTACCGTGCGCTATCGGTTTTGGCATTTCTACTCCGGAGCAGGCGAGGAAAATGTCAGACATTTCGGACGGCGCCATCGTCGGTTCAGCCATTGTCAAACTGCTTGAACAGCACGGCAAGGATGCACCTGCATATATAGGCGAATACACAAAAGCCATGAAAGATGCCATCAGGTAAGCCCCCCGGTCAAGAGTTACATGCGCCGGCCGCTTCCTTAAACCTGCATCGCCTAATACGTGTATCAGATTTTGCATTAAGAAAACGACCATGCTTCGATCATTTCTGCTCTAACATGGTCGTTTTACTGTTGTCACGCTTAAAGAAAGTCGGCCTAAACTTGCTTGTTTCGGCAAATCCCTGAGTCCAACCCACTGTAGCGGCGTTTTTACTTTCGAGTTTTCTGGTGAAAACTCGCGTATTGATTGCACGCTCTCATTGCATTGCGACCGCGCAGTTTTGAACAGCTTTCGATTTTGAAAAATCGCTCACTGTTCAAAATTAAGGAACGTTAAAAAATGCCGCTACAATAGCGCAGCGTTTTTATCTCCGAGTTTGCTTGAAACTGCGAAATATACGCTCATTTTTGTGTGAGCAAAGAAAGGGGAAAGTTCTCTAGCATTTATGCTGGAGGATTGACGTGCACTTTGTGTTGTGCGAGTAAAAGTTTGTTGCTGCACGTCACACGCACGATAATTTTTTTGAGCAATTGCAGATTCGAACTGCAGACCCACGCCTTAAAAGGGCGTTGCTCTACCTACTGAGCTAATTGCCCGTCGCTCTGGTTGTGTATAAGAACGTCATTAAGTATAACCAGTTTTTCCTGTCGTGTCAATCCTGCTCCGAATGAGATGCCATTTCGGGTTGACTTTTTTTCGGAAGTGTGCTTATAATAAATCCCCGTATACAATATGATGGATAACTTCCATCGTCGTGCGTATGGAGTGGATGCATTTTTTTTGTACGCACACTAACCGTGAGGTAACGTTATGAAAACTGTTTTTGTGAATGAAAAGCAGCAGTCACGCACATGGTATGTGATTGATGCCGCCGGTGTTCCGCTGGGGCGTGTTGCTGCCCGCGTTGCTGCAGTGCTGCGCGGAAAACACAAGCCAACGTATACGCCGAATCAGGCGATGGGGGATTATGTGGTCGTGATCAATGCCGATAAGGTTACGGTAACCGGCGGAAAAGAAGAGAAAAAAATCTACTACAAGCACACCGGTTTTGTTGGCAACTTAAAGCAGTACACTTTTTCAAAGTTGATTGCTCGTCGTCCTGATGCGCCGTTGCGCCTTGCCATAAAAGGTATGCTGCCGCACAATCGGCTGGGGCGCGCGTTGTTGGGAAATGTAAAGATTTACGGTGGGGCGGAGCATCCGCACGGCGCTCAAAGACCTGAGCCGCTGAACGTATAGGTGAGGAGCACAGCAATGGAAAAAAATCTTGCAATTGGTACCGGAAGAAGAAAAACGGCGATTGCCCGCGTGTTTATGCGCACCGGCAGCGGTAAAATTACTGTGAACGGAAAAGACGTCAAAGACTATTTTTGTTCCGAGGATCAGGTGCGCATGGTTCACCAGCCTCTGTTCGTAACGTCGAACGACAGTAAGTTTGATATTCTGATTAATGTAAAAGGCGGCGGCTTAAATGGTCAAGCAGCAGCATGTCTGCACGGCATTTCCCGCGCCTTGACTCAGTTTGATCAGGATGCACGCACGTCGCTTAAGGCGAATGGCTATCTGACGCGCGATTCGCGCATGGTTGAACGGAAAAAGTACGGCCAACGCGGCGCTCGTCGGCGCTTCCAATTCAGTAAACGGTAGCGCATTTGTCGCGTTGCCGTGTGCATCTGGCGGCAAACGGAATGCACGGAATGTGCTCCGTGTCCGTCAACACACCGGCTCATTGCCGGGGCAGCGCGCGGTTTCGGGCGATGTATGGTCATTGCGTCTATAGAAAAGGTTTCGCTCGGCTGTATGAAAATTACAACCGATGCGGGACCTTCTTTTTTTATTCGAGATCACTACCTTAAAACGATACAGCCGCAATTAATTGTGCGTGGCGCGGTCTTTGCGGATGCAGCAGAGCAGGAGCTCATCGATGCAGGCTTTGCGTTCAGTGCGGAAGTAAAGGCAACCGAATATCTGTCCCGTGCGGAACAGTGTCGCGCAGCGCTGGTACGAAAGCTCACCGCAAAAGGATGTACGCGCGGTGCGATTGACGCTGCGCTTGACTATCTTGAACAGACGGGAGCTCTGTCCGACGCGCGGTTTTCTGAAGCGTGGCTACACGCGCGGAACAACGGCAGAGCAGAGGGGCGTTCTCGCCTGTTGCGGGAGCTGCTGGTGCGCGGAATTGACCGGGTGACTGCCGATGCGGCACTTGACGGGTTCTGTGCGGAGCACAGTGAAGCGGAGCGATGTCTCCGCGCTGGTAAAAAATTGCTGCGTTCAACACGCGCCGGCACATATGGTGTGGAAAAGAAGATAGCGCAGCTCGTTCGGCTGGGGTTTAGCTATAAACTTGCCGAACAGACGTTGGGCAGTATAGCGTCTGATTGCGGTGACGGTACTCCACTCACTGACTGACCGTTTAAGTGCGGACTGCGTCTGTGGGCATAAAAAAGGCACGGCGTGAACCGTGCCAGTGCCCATCAGGCATACCGGGGACATGGGTGGGAGGGGAAAATGCCCCCGGTAATTATAGTATCGTCTCAAACGGCGAATTTCTTGAATGAAACCCATCAAAAAATCAGTCCTCCGTAACGGTAATATCGACGGAAAGCGTTGCAGTGTATGTCCTGCCTTTTTGTATGTGTATCTTCCTGGTCAGTTCGTACGTATCAGTGTAAAATCGAATAACATGGTCTCCTTCAGAAACAACGATTTCGCTTCCCCGCTGTACGAGCGGCTCGTCATCAAGGAATATGGAAACATAATCGGGTGCCACCGCGATGAGCGTCGGCTCTATGCTTTTCAGCATTATCTCCAGCGCCGTGGTCTTTGCCTGATCGATGCGGACAGTTCGTGTTTCATTGCGGTAATGTTCAGAGGTAATGCTCACCGTGTGTACGCCCGTATCGAGCACCGTGCCTACGGTTTCGGGAGCAGCGTGTTGCTGCCCGTCTATCATAATGGTATACGCTCTTGCTTCCGGCGCGGTAACCGTCAGTGCCAGACGGCCCTTGTTGCGCAGCAGCGGCTTAGCGGTCACCTTAATGAGTGCATCAAATGTTTCATTGGGAACGCCCTTCATTGCTGGTTGTAGTCGGACAAAGACAAACTGGCCGTTGCCGCTGTTCGGGACAACGCCTATCTTCTGTACGTAGGGGCTGTCTTTTATCGTATTGTTTTCGGAGAGCGGAATACGGAACGTCCACGACGGGCGCATCGGAAGCGGCTCTACAAAGATCCGCGTTCCCTCGTAGTCGATTTTTGCTGCATCGGGGCGCGGCGTAATATTGTCATAGAGCGAACAGGCAACAGAGTCCCGCCACTGCGCCACGGCATCGGGAATCTGCATGTGCACTTCGATGCCTTCGCAATAGACACGCTCATCAGGTAAAAAAAACGCGATGCTGTCGTTGATGCCGACGGTTACCGTCTGTTCCCGCGGGTCGTCTTCTGAAATGGTTATCGGAAAAAGCGCGTGAACACGAAACGACTCAGCTCCTGCTGCGGCGAGCAGCAGTGTGAGGCAGAGTGAATGCGTTGTAAGCCATACGTGGTTGCGCGTATGCATATTACCGTGAAAGCAATCTCTGCGGGTCAGTGGCAGCTCCGTTGATACGGATTTCAAAGTGCAGATGCGGGCCAGTTGCCATTCCTGTTTGCCCCACGCGCCCGATTTGCTGCCCACTTGTCACCGTCGCTCCTTTGGCAACGACAATCTCCGAAAGGTGCGCGTAGACGCTCGTCATGCCGCCTTCATGTTGCAGCACGATGTAGTTTCCGAGCTGTACATCTCCCTTTGCGCAGAGAACTGCTTTTCCTCCTTTACATGCGTATACCGGTGTTCCTGTTGCCGCCGCCAGGTCGATGCCGCTGTGAAAGCGCCACTTTCCCGAAATCGGACTGATGCGCATGCCGTACGCAGACGACAGCCAGTATGTATCAAGCGGCATGCGGAGCGCCGTGTCCAGAAAAAACGCCCGTTCAGTCGGACTGAACTGCGCCTGCGGCACAAAGAAGCACCTCCGTGCTCCTATAGTATACCATATGTCAGGATTTTGTGCTATCGCTATATCGTCATGCATAAGCAATATTTCGAGCGATGATTGCGGCCGGTCAAAAATGAAAATTCCGTCGGCAGTAGGCAGAATGAGCGTTGTCCCGGTGCTGATGGGAAGCTGCGTGCTCATTGCGTTGAGCGTAGCGATGGTGTCATAACGGATGCAGCATCGGGATGCAACGGTAAATATGCTGTCAAAGCCGTCGCCGCGTTTGGTACGGTAGCAGTAGAAGTTTAAGATGGGCGGATCTCCGCGAGCGATTCGTTTGCGATTCTGTTCAACTTCATCTGAATATTGCTTGAAAAGTATGTCGTATGACGACAGCCGTGGCAGTTCCACCAGCCGGTCAGGAGAGAGGACGACTGCCCGCGGCGACTGCGCTGAGCCGACGGCGGCGAACATCGTTACGATAAGTATACAAAAAAAATACTGGAATCTATCGCGACACATGCGCCCGAATGATACGGCCGATTCCGACCAGTGCTGCACCTGTAGCGAGCAGCAGAAGCAGTGCTCCAAAACGGTGTCCGTGCAGAACCGACAGCACGCTTACCCCGATGCCGCCGAGACAGATGCCGATCTGCGCAGCAACGGTGATGCAGCTGTGGAGCGGCGTCTGTCTGATAACGCGGACGACGCGCCAAACGATAAACGCTGTAAAAAACAGTATGACGCTCCCCGTGTATACGGCGGGTACCCGCGTTGCCCATAGCCACAGCAGCCACACCAGCGCCAGTATGACAGTACCGACAACTGTCGCGACGCCGACCGACAGCACACCAGTGATAAGCAGGCGTTTGGTATGGGTTAAAAACTTTTTTTTCATAATTCAGGTTCCTGATGTGATAAAAAAAGGTTTCCGCTACCGCAGAAACCTTTTTTTGTGCAGAACGTTACATCACCCTTGAATAATAGCATTCGCCGGGCATTCTGCAACACATGCACCACAGTCGATGCAGGTATCAGGATCAATGACACGTGCATTGTCTGCTTCCGAAATTGCTCCAACCGGACACCCCGGTTCACACGCTGCGCAGTTTACGCATGCGTCAGTAATTAGATAAGCCATAGTATTCTCCTCTATAATAACTAAAAGCTATCCATCACTATATACCGTTTGTGTTGAAAATGCAAGTGCATGACAGTGCATGACGATACTTTTTTCGATGCTGTACAGTACGCAACAGCGGCTGGCAGAGCATTGCTCTTTTTTGCGGCGTGCTATATTGTGGTATGGTCCGACACTTTGCCGGATGGGGAAGCGGAACAGGCGTTTTCTGTTTTCTATATTTTTTTACTGTGAGGTACATTATGAAAAAACAACAGCTCGCGTCGTTGATTGACCACACGCTCCTTTCACCGACGGCGGCAGTTTCCGATATTCGGCAGCTGTGCAGAGAAGCACGCGACAACGGTTTTGCTGCTGTCTGTGTCAATCCGATATATGTGCAGTGTGCTGCGGATGAACTTGCTGGTTCCAATGTAAAGGTTTGTACGGTTATCGGATTTCCGCTTGGTGCCCTACCGTCTGAATGTAAGGCGGATGAGGTGTGTCGCGCCGTTGCCGCCGGTGCTGATGAAGTCGACATGGTGATTTCGCTCGGCGACGCGTGCAGCGGCAACTTCACCGCGGTTGAACGCGACATAGCGGCTGTTGTCAGAGCGGCACGGACAGCGGGGGCATCCGCAGCAAAAACGATATGCGTCAAATGCATTTTGGAAACCTGCTACCTTGACGATGCGGCTATTGTTTCCTGCTGTGAATGCGCCGTTCGCGCGGAGGCGGATTTCGTCAAGACGTCAACTGGTTTTGCCACTCCCAAAGATGCTGCCGGCAATCTGCTCGCGAACGGGGCGAGCGAACATCAGGTGGCGCTCATGCGGAAGACGGTGGGAACAGCATGCGGCGTAAAAGCGTCCGGCGGCATCAGGACAGCAGCTGCCGCACGTGCCATGCTCGCTGCTGGTGCAAATCGAATCGGTACGTCGAGCGGCTGTGCTATTCTTGCATCGTGGGACGAGTTAACAAAAATTGCGCCGTGGGATGCCTGATACCGTTCGGATGCACACGGCACATACAGGCATCATAAAAAAAGACGGCAGTGCGGTGCCGTCTTTTTGCGCCGTCTACAGCGTCGCGGCAGAAATCGATTTTACCGTGTAATTGTAATCGGTCTCATTAATCGTAAAGGTTGCGCTTTCCCCCGGTCGGAGATCCATGAGCGCGTTTCCGAGTGGTGACATATAAGAAATAATGCCATGCTCTGGATCGGACTCCCACGGGCCAAGGATAGTGAACGCTTCCTCCGCGCCGGTGATGTTGTTCTGGAGCGTTACGCGCGTTGCGAACGAGACGACGGACGTGGTGATAGTTGTCGGATCGAAAATCACCGCACGATTCAGCTCTTCTTGCAATCGCGAAAGCTCGACGTTCAACAGATGTTGATGATCTTTTGCCGCTTTGTATTCTGCGTTTTCTTTGAGATCACCGAGCGCGCGTGCTTCACCGATCTCTTTTGCATTTTTCGGTATTTCAACATTTTGAATATGCTCGATGTGCGCTTTCTTCTCTTCAAGTTTTTTCGCCGTAACGAGCATGCCGTGCTGTTGTGAGGAAGCAGTATCTTCAGCGATATGGAATTTGAATCCGGGGAATTGCTCAAGAATTCTGTTGCGAAGTCCCTGTTTGTAAATGCCGTCAAGATCGGTAATGTCATTGACGAGCGTGTACATGCGGTTAACTGTTTCTTCTCCGTGTGCAAGCATGTAGTCTGCAAGCGTGCCGTCGTCAAACAAAAGCTGTGCTGCGTTCTTTATGAGTTTTTTATTTTCTGTGGTATTCACGTGGTTATTGATTTCCCGATAGTTCTGTTCAATGATGCTCACCAGTGCGATGAGCTGTTTTTCATACGGTACAGCAGCATCTTTGAACCACGGCTCTTCTCGGCATTCCTTGAACAAAAAAATGACTGCGCTCCGGTTTGCCTTGTAATTTTCAAAACAGTCCTGCACCAGTCGTTTGACTTTTTCCGCATGATTGTTTTTAACCAGCGCATCGAGCATGCTTTTTTCAAGCGCGATGGGGAAGAGGCGCACGTATTCGTCCGACCATTCAGGAAGTGTCTTGATGTTCGCCAGAAAATCGTGGCGGAGCGATGCATTCTTTGTGTTTTTGATATTGCGATAGAGCGTGCGCGGGTCTTCAATCTT
>JAFUFE010000001.1 GCA_017470085.1 Treponema sp. | reverse complement strand
TATGAGGTAAAAAATGCCAAGGCTGAATAAGGATTTGCTAAAAAAATTGGCTCATGGGAAATGTTTTGTAATCGTCGGTTCTGGTGTATCTATTGATTCTGGTTTTCCAAGTTGGGAGCAATTAGCAAAAGATGTTTTAAAAGTGATTGAAGAAAAATCCTTAATGGAAAACGATGATATTCAAAGATTTCAAAAAAAATTAATTTCCCCATCTGTAGACGGTCTATTGGAAATATTTGATTTGCTTGCTAATAAAATCTCAAAAAAGGTATTAGTTGAAATAATTAAAGATATATTTAGTTCTATTGATGTATTACCTAATAATGATATTTATTCTATGATTGTAAAATGGCCTATAAATTGTTATCTAACAACAAATTATGATTCGGAGTTAAAATCCTATTTATTAAAAAACAATGAAATTTTTACAGAGTATGGTAATAAAAAATCAGAATTTAATCTTTTAACAGCGAATGCTGACAAAAATATCTTTAAAATACACGGTTCATTTGATGATTATGAAAATTTTATTATAACAAAATCTGATTATGATAAATTGCTCAGCAATCCTAATTATGATTATTGGCGAGAGAAAATAAGAGCTGTGTTACATATGTGTACAGTAGTACTAATAGGGTATTCCGCGAAAGACCCTGATTTTCAAGAACAATTAAAACGGGCTCGAGAGTTAGCGAATCCTCAAAATCCTATTTATATGTTTGCCGCAGATTTGTCAAAAGATGAAATAGTAAAAAAATCTATTGAAAATAATATAAAAGTAATTTCATATAAAACAATAGATGGGAAGCATATATTTCTCAAGAAATTATTATCACAGTACAGTAGATTTTTACCGAAACGAAATAGTTCTTTGATAGGCAAAACAGAAGAATCTCTTAATGAAACGGAATACAATTCAGCTGTTTTTATTTATACAGATATGGTTTTTCATGATAAGAAAATTATATCTAAAGCCCTATACAACTGTATTTTGAACAAGGTAGCTGAATGTCATACATTAACAGAAGATAATTTGATTGAAAATTTTAAGATATTAAAGATATCTGAAGACGTACTGAGTATAAAACAAGCTCTTTTAGATTTAGTTCAAGACAACTATCTCGATTTGACCAACGAGATGTTTTCACTAACTCAAAAGGGACAAAGTTTATTGGAAGAGTCCTCTCTGAGAGTAAAAGATTTTAGAGAAAAATTTGATATATATTGTAAGCTTTTTCTAGAAAAATATGATTTCACTGCTGACATAGTTGATACTGTAATACAAAAACTTCGAGAGGGATTAGAAATTCTTTTTAAAAAACGTGGAATTGAAATTGCAAGAAAAATTTTTATAGATGATACTAGTGATATTGCACTGTCTTTTGATTTGGAAATAGCTCTTGAATCAATTTCTAGTGGCTTTACAGACGAACAATATGATGCTTTCATTGATTTGATAATGGAGATACTTCAGAATCCTGAAAAAGAAGTTCGTGATTATTTGTCATTAATTTGTAATTCCTACTTTATATACCAAGTATTAGGGCATGATTCCAAAGCAAGAGAAGAACGGCTAAATATTCTGAAGAAAAATAAAATTTATGTTGATTCAAATATCCTTATACCATTAATTGCTATTGATTGTCAAAGTTATAAATACGCGAATGAATTACTACAATTAATTAAAAAGGAGACAGATAATCTTTTCATAACGGATCGATTATTAAAAGAAGTTATTCATCATGCAAAGTGGGCTATTGATAATTTTGGACAAAAACCAATATCGAATATAAATTCATTCGAAGTTTTAATGGAGCAGGGTGGATATAAAGAAAATTTATTTATTCAAGGTGCTTTAAATTATGCAAAACAAAATGGAACAATAATGTATACAAGTTATTTTGATAAATGTTTTGGTGAAAATTATCAAGAAAATCTAGAATATGCCATAAAAACAAAAATAAAAGATCTTGGAATAAATATTTTTAATTTTAACGACTTCAAAAGTGACTTCGAAAAGTTCGCTGAATTAACCGGAGATTATGAAAATTATATTGTTAGAATAAAAGAGAATAGACTCAAGAATGATTCATATCGAAGTGATTTTCAATGTGAGACAGAAGCAGAGTTACTAGTGATTTCAAAATTTGAAACTATAAGTTTTTTAACTCAAACATCAAACCTAAAAAAAATAGATTTTGAACGAAAAATTTATCATTGGTCTCCAGAAAGTGTATATAGATTTTTACAAATGAATGCTTCTTCTGCTGATTTGGATAGTTTGTACAACTGCATGGTTTCTGATATGTATAATAATGGATTTACTATAATAAATGCAGAAAATTTAAGAGAGATAGCAAGCCCTTATATTCATCAAGCAGAATTGAATATAAATGATATGCGAAAGCTTGAACTAAAAGAGGTGAGTGCATTCTTAGAAACGAATTTGATTGAATCAAATAAGAACGATTATACATTACCTTTCTATTCTGAGCAGATTCAATACTATGCGACTAATATATTACAGAAACAAAAGGAAAATAATGAAAAACTTTTGGAATCTATAGAAAGAGAAAAAAGTAATTTAGCATTAAATGAGAAAGAAAGACTTGATTACGAGAAAATGAAACAAAAAAAATTACAGAAGAGCCGAAAAAATACTAATAAGCGGAATTTTAAACATAAAACAAAGAAAAAACGTCATTAATTTTGTAAAATATTAAATGAATAAAACCTTAAGGAGCCCTTGCTATGCCCCAGATTGACCCACCAGAAAAAATCACGCAGAGCCGCGTCATCAATCTGTTCCGCAACAATCTGCATTACACGTACCTCGGCAACCTGCACGACAGCGACAACTCAAACATCATGCAGGAGCGACTTATTGCATATCTGACGGGGAAGGGCGGATATTCCGAAGCGCTTGCGCGGCGGGCAGTCGATGTGCTTGTGCGTGAGGCGTGCAATTTGCAGCACGGGCTGTATGCGGCAAACAAGGCGGTGTATGCGCTACTCAAATACGGGGCGAAGGTGAACGAAGAAGCGGGAGCGGCTGAAAAGACGGTGTTTTTCATCGACTTTGCGCATCCCGCCGAAAATGATTTTGCCATAGCGGAAGAAGTGACGGTGGTGGGGAACAACGTCAAGCGCCCTGACCTTGTAATCTATGTGAACGGCATTGCGCTTGCAGTGATTGAATTGAAACGGAGTTCTGTATCCGTCGCCGAGGGAATCCGCCAAAATCTGACCAACCAGAAAGCGCATTTTATCGAAGCGTTTTTTACTACAATGCAGTTTTGCATGGCGGGGAACGACAGCGAGGGTGTGCGCTATGGAACGCTGCTCACGCCTGAAAAGCAGTATCTTGCATGGCAGGACGATGGATTTTTTGCGTTCCCTGAAGAGCGTGATGAAACCGATGTGCTGATTGCGGAAAAGCTCCAAAGCATAGACGGCAAACTTGACAAGCAGCTGTTTTCGCTCTTTTACAAAACGCGCTTTCTTGACCTGTTGCACAACTTTATTATTTTTGACAAGGGCATTAAGAAAGTCTGCCGTTACAATCAGTATTACGCCGTCAAACGGGCAGAGCGGCGCATTGCGCAGAAACGCGGCGGCATCATCTGGCACACGCAGGGAAGTGGCAAAACGCTTACGATGATATGGCTCTCCAAGTGGATTTTACTGAACAATCCCAAAGCGCGTGTGCTCATCGTGACTGACCGCGAGGAGCTTGACGAGCAGATTGAAAAATGCTACAAGGGCGTGGACGAAACGATTGTGCGCACCAAAAGCGGCAAAGATTTGATTGACCGCATCAACACCTATGGCGACCGCCTATTGTGTTCGTTGATTCATAAATTCGGAAAGAAAAGCGGAGCGTCAACTGGCGCGGATTACGAAAAATATATTCAAGAATTGCATGATTCGTTGCCCAAAGATTTTTGTGTCAAAGATGATTTTGTTGTGTTCGTTGACGAATGCCACCGCACGCAGTCAGGCAAGCTGCACCTTGCCATGAAGTCCATCATTCCGAACGGCATTTTTATCGGCTTTACGGGAACGCCGCTTTTGCGAAAAGATAAAAAGACAAGTCTTGAAACATTCGGCGGCTACATTCACACTTACAAATTTGATGAGGCGGTGCACGACGGCGTGGTGCTTGATTTGCGCTACGAATCGCGTGATGTGCCGCAAGAAATCACTGCGCAAAATAAAATTGACGAATGGTTTGAGCTAAAAACGCAGGGGCTTGCACCGCGCGCAAAAGCAAAACTAAAGCAGCGATGGGCGACCATACAAAAAGTATTTTCATCTCGTTCGCGTCTTGAAAAAATCGCCGTTGACATTCAGTTTGATTTTGAAATGGAAGGTCGCCTTGCAGACGGCAAGGGAAATGCGCTGCTCGTCGCAGATTCAGTGTACGCCGCCTGCAAATATTACGAGGTCTTTCAGCAGCTTGGCTTTAAGAAATGTGCGATTGTCTCATCGTATGAGCCGCAGCCGGGTGACCTCCGCACCGACACGGTGAGCGACGACGAAGAGACAGAGACTTTTGAAAAGTATGAAATCTATCAGAGTATGCTCGGAGGTCAGACAGTTGCAGATTTTGAAATGGAAGCAAAACGAAAATTTGTGGAAGAGCCAGCGAACATGAAACTGCTCATCGTCGTCGATAAACTTTTGACGGGCTTTGATGCACCGCCGTGCACGTACTTGTACATCGACAAGGCAATGCACGACCACGGGTTGTTTCAAGCAATCTGCCGTGTGAACCGCTTGGACGGCGAGACAAAAGACTTCGGCTACATTGTGGACTACAAACAGCTGTTCGGCGACCTTGCCGATGCAATCAACACCTACACGGCGGGAGCGTTCGAAGATTACGACAAGGACGATGTTGCAGGCTTGCTCAAAGACCGCACCGACGAGGCAAAAAAATATTTTGAGCAAACACTGGACGCGCTTGACGAACTGTGCGAAGGCGTTCCTTTGCCGTGCGCAGAACTAGATTACATCCACTACTTTTGCGGTGAAAACGGCGTCGATGCTGACATTGACGAAGCCTTTGCCCGAAGCCGCGAAAAACTGTACAAACTCGTTGCCCGTCTTGTCCGCGCGTTTGCAGCGTTCAAGCCGCGCATGTGCGATGCCGAATATGACTCAAAAGCGCAGAACAAAGCAGAAGATTGCGTCACATTCTATATAAAACTGCGCGATGTTATCGGGCGGGCGAGCGGCGACTTTCTGGACTATAAGCAGTTTGAACCGGGAATGCGGTATCTTATTGACAACTACATTTCCGCACGCGATGCAGAGCGGCTCGCCGTTTTTGACAATTTTACTTTGCTCGATTTTATTCTTGCACAGTCAGATGCTCTGTGCAATGGCGAAAAGCAGGGCGGACAAAAAAGCGCAGCCGAAACAATCGAAAACAATATCAGAAAAAAAGTCGTTCAAAAGCTCGTCATCAATCCTGCGTATTACAGCAAGCTGTCTGAAGTGTTGGAACAGTTGATTCTTGACCGCAAGCGCGGCGTGCTCGCATACAAGCAGCTGCTCGAACGGTACATTGCGCTTGCAAAAAATGTAGAAAAGCCGGAGGAGAACAGCCGCTATCCCGAACGCATACGAAACAGCAGCGCATTGCGCGCGTTTTACGACAACTGCGGGGAAGATACGGAGCATGCAATTGCTCTGCATAACGCTGTGCTCAGCGCAAAACTGGACGGAATCAGAAACAATCCGGTTAAAGAAAATAAAATCAAGCGAGCGCTATTCCAGATTCTAAACGACGATGCACAGGTAGAATCCCTGTTCAAGATAGTAGTTGAGCAAGAGGAATACTGATGCAGATTGCGCTGTCTGGAATAAACATAGAAATACTCAAAAAACCGATAAAGAATTTGCATCTTTCTGTGTTGCCACCCGACGGCAAAGTTCGTGTCTCTGCTCCATTGCGGCTGTCCGATGAGAGCATCGCCATGTTCGTCCGCACTAAAATCAGCTGGATAAAAAAGCAGCAGGAAAAATTTGAAACGCAATCTCGTCAATCAAAACGTGAATACATCTCGGGCGAAACGCTCTATGTGTTTGGAAAGCAATATTTTTTGCATGTGGAATACGCCCGTAAAAATTCGCTTGTGCTTTCTGGGAGTGAAGCAGTTTTGACTGTACGGAAAGAAAGTTCTATCCGTCAGCGAGAAGTTTTTGTAAACGAATGGTATCGTGCAAGACTCAAAGAAAAAGTTGCGTTTCTCCTTCCTCAATGGGAGCAAGCGACCGGTTTGTACAGCACTGCGTGGCAAATCAAAAATATGACAACACGTTGGGGCAGCTGCAATCCCGCGACAAAAAAAATCTGGCTCAATCTCCAGCTTGCCAAAAAGCCACTTGAATGTCTTGAGTATATCATTCTCCATGAGCTTGCGCATTTAAAAGTCAGAAATCACGGAAAAGCGTTTGTGGCAATTTTAGATGCCCATATGCCATACTGGCGGGAAACGCGCAAGCTGCTAAATGAGTTGCAGCTTGATTACATGGCGTGAACAGAAAGCATATGTCGACTTGGAGAAAGTCGTTGATTTGAAACAGTAAAAATTATCTAAATAATGTAACGTATTTTACAAACTAAAAAGAAAGCGCACTCGAAATTACAAAAATATTTTCTTTATTTCATATATTCTTCTCCCAAAAGCCATGAAGAAGGCAATAGCCAACGATTAGCTTTTATATATATTTCCGCCGGGCTAAAACTACACAGTCAGTACATATTTTAACGACGCTCGACAGAACAAGCATAGAGAAAAACCGTACTTCGTCAGTACCAATAAGCACAATGGACGAACTCCGACGCAGAGTGTTCGATGGATGTGTGTATATGGATGGATGTGTGTATGGGGGGGGGGATTGCTCGTTCTCATAAAATATCGCAATCGGGTACATTCCCGTATCTCTCCGCACACGCCGGGGATATACGCCAGTCGCACGAGCGACAAGTTAGATAATTCCCTTACAGTAAACGACACGAGGTGGCGTATGCGTAAGCCGCGCGAGCGGCGAGTTAAATAACTTCTACTCATGCAAACGACCGTAGGTCGTATACGCAAGTCGCGCTGCCTGTTGCCCGCCGGCCAGTCTGACAGAGCAGACAGGGAGCGACGAATTTTATAACTTCTTTAAACCGTTCGTATCACGAAGTGATACACGACCTCTCTGCACGAATAAGCATATACAATATATCGATGCGTCCCACTATGCACGGCAAAATATAAAACTATTTACTTTCCGCAGCGCCGGGAAGTCCGATATCGTTCCGATAAAACGCCCCGTCAAACGACACCGCGCGCACCGCTTTATAAGCGCGCTCCCACGCTTCGTCAAATGTCAAGCCGTACGCGCTGCATGAAAGCACACGTCCACCGCTCGTTACGAGTGCCGCCGACGGAATGGCACCGTCAGGATTTTCCGCAGGAACAGTTTCCCCGGCACGAACAGCGGCGCCCCCCACAAAAATGTGTGCCCCGGTTTTCTCTATCGCGGCGTTGTCAAATAAAATCGGTTTTCCTATTTCATACGCCCCCGGATATCCCGCCGACACCACACACGGCGACACGACACAGCCTTTTTTCCAGCGCACCGGAAAATCAGCGAGCGTCCCGTTTGCAATCGCTTCGCAAAACAGCGCGGCATCGCCATCAAAAAGCGGCAGCACCGCTTGTGCTTCAGGGTTGCCCAGACGCACGTTATACTCTAGCAGCATCGGCCCTGAGCTGGTAATCATCACACCAAAAAATAAAAACCCACGGTAATCAAACCGTTCTGCCACAAGGCCACGCATTGTCGGTTGTACAATCGTGTCGTTAAACTGCTGCATCAGATCCGGCGGTACGTCGGTAACCGGGCACACGGCACCCATGCCGCCCGTATTCGGGCCAGTTGCGCCATCGCCCAGACGCTTATGGTCGCGCGCTGGCAGAAACGGCACAATAGCCGGTGCAGCAGTATCCGGCGTTACCGATACCGCTGCAAGCACTGACATTTCAACTCCAGCAACGTATTCTTCAACAACAACTTTTTTTCCTGCATCGCCAACGCGCCGGAACCGCATCAAATCGAGGAGCGCGCCGCACGCCTCATCAATCGTCTGTGCAACAACAACACCTTTCCCCGCCGCAAGTCCGTCCGCCTTAATCACTACCGGCGCACCGTGCGCTTTCACATACGCCAGAGCGACGCTTTCATCGGTAAACGTTTCACTCCGCGGAGCAGCAACGCCGTATTTTTTCATGAACGTTTTCGCATAATCTTTGCTCGCCTCAAGTTGAGCGGCACGACGAGTCGGCCCCACACAGGAAATGCCCGCCTGCCAGAACTCATCTGCCACTCCGTCCGCAAGCGGCGCCTCAGGCCCCACAACGGCAAGCGTACAGTTTTCATGCCGGGCAATCTGCACATACGGCGCGCCGCCGTCAGCCCTGATGTAATCGCACGATGCGAGGGACACATTTTTGCATTTCCGCTCATACGCCGTACCACCGTTTCCCGGCACAACGACTATCTTTTCAACGCACGGGCTTTGCGCAAGGCACCAGCACAACGCGTGTTCACGGCCGCCGCTGCCAATGACCATAACATTCATGTCGTTATGATAATAAAAATTTTCGACAGGAGCAACGTTCTCTTTTTTTTATGGAGCATACGATTCGACAAACCGCCCTTCCGGGATTCCGCTTTCGCTCCAGCCGCGGTGATGCAGAATTCTCTGCGTCACCGCGGCCGGCTTCGCCGTCCCTCCACGGCGGGCTATGAGGCTCCCGCAGAGATATGCAGTCCATGCCGACCGTTCTCTGTTTCAAACGCTCCGTAACACAGACGCATCATACCTAAAGGGTATGACTTGACAAATACGCACGAACGGTCAAAAATCATTGAGACGCATGGAATACATCATCATGGGAATTGCGGCGGTTATCATTATCGCGGCGCTTTCATATTTTATACAGCGCAGCCGGCCACACCGAAGCGCGGCGCAGCCGCCGGTTGCTCGACCGTCGCTCGTGAACTGTCCGCTGTGCGGCTCGCGCCTTGCAAAAGGGGAAGATATCGCAACACGCGTTTGGCGCCCGATGAACGTCCCCGAACAGCGGATTGCTGTCTACGGCTGCCCGCACTGCTACCCCAATAGCGAGCCGGGCATCACTAGGATATGCCCGGTGTGCCACGAAACCGTACCGCCAACCGGGCATTTGGTGGCGCATCTGTTCAACCTTGTCGACGGGAAAAAACATGTTACGGTAACCGGCTGCGTACACTGCGTCGCATACGAGCCGTACAAAAAATAAAACAAAAGGCTGCTGCTTTTTACCAACGGGCAGCCTTTTGTTTTTACCCTGTGCGCACAGCAAAGTAACGCGACATCGTTTTTGCTGCAGCTACTGGCTGTAATAATGTATGGCGCACTGCAAGCCGTAGTTAAAGTACTCCTCTAACCGTTCGCGCGCCGCCTGATAATTGCCGGCGGCATATGCATCGGTAATCCCCGTATGTTGCGCAACAGAAATTTGTTTATCAGCGGTGGTACGAATCGCATAGCGGAACAGAAAAGAGCGCACCAAGTTTACGCGTTTAAAAGCATCCTGCAGAAAATGATTCATGCTATACCGAAAAAATGTTTTATGATATTGATAGTCGTAATCATAATACGTATCCTCGGCAGCTGTTTCCATGAGGCTTTGCCATTTGTACAGATCGTTTACAACATCAGTGGGACTACTGTTTTTTACGGATAACGAAAGCGCTTCACATGAAAGCGCGGAGATAAATTCATTCACTTCCGTAGCGTACTGTACCGTAAAATCGATGAGCTGCGCCCCAGAACGGGTAACGGTGCGCACCAATCCATCGTGAAACAGAATATTGACGGCATCACGAACAGGCGTAGATGAAACCTGAAACCGCTCTTGTAGTTCACGGTTTGTAAGCCTATCCCCCAGATTGATATTGCCGTTTATAATGTCTTCACGTAAAACTTCGTATATCTGTTCGCTGAGCGTCTTTTTGACAAGCACGGTAGCAGCGGTTTCTATGAAAATCTTTTCAGTCTTCATGTACGGATAGTTTACAATAAAATATATATTTAGACAATCGATAGTCCGCACCGCATCCGACTACCTATACAGTACGGATTGGCTACAGTGCAACTTTCCGTAACGTAAACAAAATCGATTCTGCCGGCAAAAACGATTACTGTGTGTATAACTGTTCTTCCGCTCGTGCCGAGAGATATACGCAGTTATAAAAAGTCCGCAGTGCTATTTTCTAGCACCGCGGATGACGGCATTAGTCGTACCAGTTGTACGCGTTGTCTTCAACCGTTTCGTTGTTTGACGATATGACTAAACTCATCAGTTTTTCGCGTAACGTCTGTTTCAATGCTTGCCCTTCTGAAGTGTTTTCGCGGATATTTCTGAGCGCTGCATCGATTTGGCGGTCGTACCGATCTGCATCCATCGCCCAGACAGCGTAATATTCGTAGCTCTGCGTAGTCTTGTTGTTTTGTTTGACTTCTTTCAAAACCCAATAACTCGCCACTTTTTCAAGACCGTTCACCTCTACCGTGGACACCGCCTCTTTGTACATATTCAGTGTACGATTCACTTCCGTATCCGAAATGCCGGAACCGTCATCGTTTGAACGCGCACTCTCCGATGCCGACACTGTCTTACCAACAACACGCTGCATGGTGTCTCCTACTTGCACTTCAATGTCAACCACATCCGTCCACTGTTTGGTGAATTCAAGGTTGTCGCCCTGCGCGATGGTAACGAATGCTTTTTTGTTGTCAAGATCCGGCATCACCTTTGAAAGCGCTTTGCTGGAATATTCGCCTTGGGCAACGAGCTGCACCCACTGCGGAATTTCAGAAGAAAACGCAGAGCCTTGATAGTCAATGATTGTTACCGCTGGGCGATTAACATTTTTTGCAGATGACCGGGCAACGCTCGTCGTCTTGCAGCCGACCGTTAGAAGCGCTAATCCTGCAACAGCGGCTCGTAGAAATCCAATCGTTTTATTCATAGTAATCCTCCTGATAAAAAGATACGATATTATACGCTCCGGACTCTATAGCCCGATAGAGCAGCCTCACATGAACGGCACACGAGGTGACGCACACATATATCCGTACACGGCACGCAGGCCATATACCATAAACACGCGCGCGCGTTCTACTGTTTTTGGGGCGCACCTGACGCAATATACGCCGCGGTGACCGCATCACCGATTGCTGCGCGAAATCCCGCTTTTTCCAAAGCTGCCACGGCAGCAATCGTGGTGCCTCCGGGAGAACACACCGCATCCTTTAAATCTGCCGGATGACGTTTTGTCTGTCGTAGCAATTCCGCGGTGCCTTGTACTGTCTCTACAGCATATGCATAGGCTTGTGCCCGCGTCATGCCGTAACGTACCGCCGCATCGGCGAGCGCTTCAATGAATAGGCACACATACGCAATGCCCGAGCCGCTCACCGCCGTTACACAGTCAAAAAGCCGTTCGTCAACTACATCCGTTTTTCCGGCGGCCGCAAGCAGCTCGACAATATTCGCGCGATCATCTGCTGACAGTGTATCACTAAAACAAATCGCTGTCATTCCCTCCGCAACAACCGCCGCCATATTCGGCATAATCCGTACAACTGGATTATGCGTCAGCGACCGAAGCTGTTCGAGTGACACGCCCGCCGCCAGTGAAATTACGACGTGGTGTTCAGGAATATCGTTCTTGATGTCTGCCAGCACATCGGCAACAACAGCTGGCTTTACCGCAAGGAAAAGATACCGAGAGCGTGCAGCTACTTCTGCATTCGTTTGTACAGCACGACAGCCAGTCTCTTCCGCAAGCGCACGGGCATGTTCGTAACGGCGGGCGCTGACAGTGATAGTGTTCGCGGATATCTTTTTTACAAACGCCCGCACCAGCGCGCTCCCCATCGATCCGCAACCGATGCAACCAACCGTCACAGCTGTATCCATAGCGTGTCCTCCATTATTTTCTAATGTCTTGCAGCAACGATGTGTCGTCCGCCAAAAAAAGTGTGCCGCATGCATCGCCAGCCGCAAGCGATTCAAGCGCGCGTTCCCTGCCCCCGTTTGCAAGTAATAGCGGGATGCCGTACGACGTTGCCTTTTCTGCCGCATGGAGCTTTGTCTCAATGCCGCCCGTTCCAAACGGATTAGCTTCTCCAATGGTAATTGTTTTACGTAACGCGGCTATATCAGTAACCGTTTCAATGAGCCGCGCGTTCTGTTCAGTCTTTGGATTGGCAGTATACAGCCCATCGATATCGCTGAACAAAATCAACAGATCGGCGCTCCAGAGAATCGCCGTGAGCGCACTCAAATTGTCGTTATCACCAATTCGAATCTCATCGAATGAAACAGAATCGTTTTCGTTTACAATCGGAACAACACCTTCATCCACCAAGGTAAACAGTGTGTTGCGGATATTGAGCGTACGGTGATCGTCCTCAAAATCATCTTTTGTAAGCAGCAACTGTCCAATATGCAGCTGCCGTTCGCTGAACGCTTTTCGCCACTGGTTCATCAGCTCCACCTGGCCGATAGCGCAGAGCGCCTGTCGATAGTGCACGTCGCGTTTTTTTGCCCAATCCTGTATAGCTGCCAATCCGCTGATCTGCGCTCCCGATGAAACAAGCACAATCTGTTTGCCGGCATTCATAAACGCAGCGCACTGTTCCGCAATGTGCTGCATAAAACAGATGTTCGGCGTACCGTCAGGACGAGCAAGCGTATTGCTGCCGATTTTAATCACAATCTTTCGTGCACGCTGTACGATTTTTGCAATTGTAATGCTGTTCGCAGCAGTCGCTTTGTGCTGAAGAGTACCGCAGGTGCGCGCGCTCATCGTATCTGTCCTTCCCCGGTGATAAGGTATTTTGTTGTTGTCAGTGCCGTCATTCCCATAGGACCACGCGCATGCAGTTTCTGCGTGCTGATACCGAGCTCTGCACCAAAACCGAATTCTCCCCCGTCGGTAAACCGCGTGGAGCTGTTTACATATACACAAGCGGCGTCCACTTGTTCCTGAAACAGCCGTGCATGCGCGTAGTTGTTCGTCACAATGCATTCAGAGTGTTGTGTGTTGTGCGTATTGATGTAATCGATTGCTGCGGCAATGGAATCAACGGCACAGACCACGCAGACGTAATCAAGGAATTCGGCGCCGTAATCATCCGGAGCTGCCGCTTGCACGACACCGCTCCCTGCTGCTTGCAACAACGGCAAGCAGTATTCGTCTGCACGTAGTTCAACTCGCCCGCCGAATCGTTCCGCGAGCGCCGGCAAAAAACGCGCTGCGCTGCTTTTGTGCACAAGAATCGCTTCTATGGCGTTGCACGCACCGGGACGCTGTATCTTGGCGTTTTCTGCAATAGCGACCGCCATGGTTATGTCCGCCCCTTCATCGACGTAGACATGGCACACCCCGCTCCCCGTTTCAATGACCGGAATGCGCGATTCACGCACAACACGATCGATAAGATTTTTCCCGCCCCGCGGCAGGACAACATCGATTTTTCCTACCGCATACAGTATGGCATGAACGTCATCGTGCGATGCCGAATCCAAAAGCGAAAGCGCATCAACTATGCCGTCTGCTCCGGCGGCCTGCAATCCCGTCGTAATGGCGGATACGAGTGCACGGTTTGTATGAATCGCAGACAATGAGCCGCGCAACAAAATTGCATTTCCGCTTTTATAGGCAAGCGCGAATGCGTCTACCGTCACATTCGGACGCGATTCGTAGATAATCGCTACAACGCCGAGCGGCACACGCACCTGCCTAACCTGCATACCATTCGGGAGTCGCCAGCCGGCAACCTCTTCTCCAATCGGGTCTGCATGATTTCTGACGACGTGAATCCCAGAGAGTATGCTGTCGATTTTTTCGTTGGACAGCAGCAGCCGCTCAACAAGCGCATCGGTCATACCGCTTGCCCGCGCACGGGATGCGTCTTCGCTGTTTGCGGCAAGTATATGTGTGCGGGATGCATTCAAAGAGTCAGCAACTAAGGCAAGCGCACGATTTTTCTGTGCTGCAGTCTGATGCGCTAACCGGCGTGCTGCAGCGCGCAACGTGTAGCACGCTCCGTCAATTGCATTCATCGGTATCGCCTCGGTCAGGGTGCTCAAACACCACGTCAATAATTTGCCAAGAAGTACATACCGAGCAGTATTGCGATACGGCATTTTTCTTCAGACCACACTGCATCGTGCGGTAAGCTTGATATGTACCACCAAAAAATACCGAACTCCGGATCTATACGGAATGCCCAGGCATTGAACTGCTCGGAATGCGGCTGCTGTCCAAACATAAGCTGCACAGCCTTGTTGATCATGTCGAGGAACGGCACGTACGAATCTTTCCATGTGCAGCTGGCATTGTTGTAGAACTGTCCCACTTGGTAGAGTACATGTTCTTTCAATTCAATATCAGATTTTTCCACCCATGTTTTTTCAACCAGCAGCGACAGATTATTTTTAAAACTCTGTATCAATTTTTGTTCTTGTTCACTGCCTGACTGTAAAAATGATGTATCCGTTGCACCAAACACACGGGCAATCACATCGGTTTGACTGCTACATGCGGCGCTGTCATCGGCAGCAATAAATGTATCTAATGCGTTTATTGTTTTTGTATCGATAAATTCCGTTACGAGCGTTTTCCATTCTTCATTCGACATATATCTATAATAAATTTTTACGACAGATTATGCAATACGGTGACCGCGCCGTGTCAAATATACCTGCAAGGATTCCCGTGTCGCAACCGTTTAAGCGGCGCACCGGTAAAGCAAGCAGATTTTCAGAAAGCGACAGTTTTAAAAAGGTGTCTTACAATTTTTATACCATTTTTTACAAAAAATTATATATACTATACAAGATAATACAATTTTCCTTAAAAATTTATTGTCTTTTTATAACATTTTATGCTAGAATATACAAAAATATACAAAGAGGAGAAGTCATGCGAGAACAATCTGAACAAAATGATACCGAAACCTTTCAACGGAAAATGTCTGTTGCCTTTAAATTCCGCGCGCTGATTCTTATTGCTCTATCAGTTGTTCTGGCCATTATTCTGATACTGCTGCAACTAACCGTACACACCGTGGTAAGCAAAAGCGAAATGGAAAATATCGTGTCAATCGGGCGCGGGAAAGCATTGGAAATCGGCGAATGGCTGACCGGCACAGATACTGTTCTCCGCGCGTTAGCACAGACCACCGAAATACAATCCGATAATTGGGATAGGATTCAGCCGTTGCTCATCGATGCGTATCAAAAAGTAAACGATTCACGCTATCTCTTTTTTGCCTATATTCAAGCAAACGGCAGGGGATGGACATCTATGAACCGATGGCTTGATGCAACGAATCTTCCTTACTTCCCGCCATTGATGCAAGAAAATCGCCCGAAATTTACGACAGACCCGTTCAAAGGCGCTACCACTAATAATGCGCTCATCATTGTAGGACACGGCATTCCGGATTCCCGCGGGCAAAATCGGGCTATTATAGCGGCGGGAATCGACGGTGCGTCTATATCGGACATCGCTGAAAAGATAAACATCGGCGACGAAGGGTACGGCGTCATCGTTGACAGTAACGGCATATTCGTTGCGCATCCTGATGTGGATAAAGTTATGAAAGAAAATATTCACGAACTTGACACGCGCGGCTGGACCGGCATGACGGCGATTGGCAATGACATGCTTTCAGGCATTGAAAATATAAAACCGTTTACATACGATGGCAAAAATTTTTACATGATTTATACACCAATTCCCAACTCCCCCAATTGGACGCTTGGTATTATAATTCCAAAATCATATTTTGATAGAGCAACTATTCAAATTGCGCGCATACTCATACCGGTTATACTGATACTGTTCATTGCCGTTATCATCCTGCTGTTGCACATCACCGGAAAAATGACAACGCAGCTGAAGACAACATCGGATGCACTGTACAATATTGCAAGTGCAGATGGCGATTTAACGGCACGGATTCCGGTAACCAGCAGCGATGAAATTGGGGAAATATCGCATAATTTTAACAAAACGATAATTAAAATCGCCTCCACTATAAAATCTATCGGCGGAAACACTGCCCAGCTCAAAGAGATTGGCGAAAATCTTTCATTGAACATGGAAGATACGGTAGACGCTGTTGACCGCATCAATATAAATATTAACGATGTAAAGCACCATGCTATACAACAGGCAGAGAGCGTAGAGACTACCGCAACGACTATCAAAGACGTTATCGAAACGAGCAGGCAGCTTGCGGAAAGCATCGACAGCCAAGCGACAAGCGTGATACAGTCATCATCTTCAATAGAAGAAATGACGGCTAACATCACTTCTATGGTTTCTCTGCTGAACACAAATGACAAAAAAATTCAAGAACTCGCCAAAGCGACCGTAAACGGCAAAGAGACACTGGCCGCGTCGCAGAGTATCGCAGGGAAACTGACAGAAGAATCAGGCAGTCTTTTAGAAGCATCTGATGTGATTCAGCACATTGCGGCGCAAACAAACCTGCTCGCCATGAATGCTGCAATAGAAGCAGCACACGCAGGCGAAGCCGGCAAAGGGTTTGCCGTCGTTGCCGATGAAATCAGAAAACTCGCGGAAGAAGCGGGTGCACAGGGGAAAACCATCACAGCAACGCTTGAGGCGTTTTCACAAGAAATAAAAACACTTTCCGAATCGTCAAAAAGCGTTGAGGAGCAGTTTAATTCTATTTTTGCCCTTGCAGAAGACGTAAAAGCAATGAGTGCAAACATTACCTATGCCATGCATGAACAGGAAAACGGCAGCAAAGAAGTGCTCAATGCCATTCACGATATCAATTCTGTAACGGTAGCAGTGCGCGATGGTTCCGTAAAAATGCTGAACAGCGGAGAAGCTGTTGCACAAGAAATGCAGAAACTTGAATCGCTGACACGTGTTATCACCAAAAGTATGAATGAGATGGCAGTTGGAGCAGAAAAAATCAGTGAAGCCGCACAGGAGATAAATGCCATTACAAAAAACAACAAAGCAAATATTGAAAGCCTGACGAATGAAGTATACAAATTCAAAACGTAATACCGAGAAGGCAAAAGAACCGCAACGGCATCTTTAGCTACCGTATCAACTTGACTTTTTACCAACAGTGTGGTGCCCACCAGCAAACGGTTTATCGTGGGCACCTGCTGTTAGAACCCACGAGTACCGCCGATGCAGCCAAAAAGCGCCGATGATAATCATAAAGCCTTGGGCACTTGCGGTACCGTTATTTTTTCCAAAACGCTGGCATAAAAAAAATCAACATCGTATAGAGCTCCAGTCTACCCGCAAGCATTGCAAAACAATACCACCATTTAACAAATGCGGGTAGAAATCCATAGTGATACGCAGGCCCAAGGTGACCGAATCCCGGACCAACATTTCCCACCATGGCAAGCGCACCGGTTAACGCCGTCAGCGGATCAAGGTTTCCGAATGTCCCGACACAAGCAGTGATAAGGACAAGAAAAATATACAGAGCAAAAAAAGATGCAACGCTGAATACAATGTCTTTTCTGCCAACGTGTTGATTTAAGCGGATGCTGAATACTCCATGTGGATGAAGCATGCGCTCCGTTTCGTTGTGCACCTGTTTGCGGAGGACAACCCACCGAATGATTTTTACCCCTCCTGCTGTTGAACCGGAACAGCCACCCAAAAAATACAAAAGGAACAACAAAAATCGTGCCGCAGGAGCCCACTGTTCATAATTGACCGTTGTCAGTCCTGTTGTCGTTAGAATCGACGTTACATGAAACAACGCATCGTGAAATGCGGATCGGAAATTTGTATACTGGGGAATAATTGCCGCTGTCGTTGCAGTTATCATTACGCACAGAATACCGATATATGCCCTCAACTCTGAATTGTGCCAAACTTCAGAAAATTTTCCGCGCACCATATAATAGTACAGGCTGAAATTCATTCCAGCCAAAATCATGAATACTGCACAGATTACGTTAATCGCAGTAGAATGAAACGCTCCGAGGCTTGCGTTTTTCGTTGAAAAACCGCCGGTACCGAGCGAGGAAAACGCATGGCTGATTGCATCAACAAAACTCATACCACATATCATGAGCAAGACAGTCTGTACCACAGTAAAAATTATATATATAAACCATAACGTTTTTGCGGTTGCTGCAATGGTCGGAGTAATCTTTCCTTTTTCAGGGCCGGTTGTTTCCGCTTTGATGAGCTGAAATCCCCCCACGCCCAACAGCGGCAACAACGCCACCGTCAATGCAACAATCCCCATACCACCGAGCCAGTTCAATTCACAACGCCAGAGGTTGATACACACCGGAAGCGATTCAATGTCACCGACTATCGTTGCGCCAGTAGTAGAGATGCCGCTCACACTTTCAAAAAATGCATCCGTGCCATCAGGAATCGCACCGCTCAAAAAAAGGGGCACTGCCCCGAATGCACTGACAAAAATCCATGCGCCTGCAACAACAACAAATGCACCGCGCAGAGAAATCGTAATTTTCTGTTTTCGCCACAATAAAAAAATAATCGCTGCGCACAGCCAGCTTATCACCATAGGAACAATAAACGCCGGCAATACAGCATACTCGTGGTAGGCCACACCCACACCAATCGGAAGCAGAAACGTGCCTCCGACGATTGCACCAATTATTGAAATAATGCGCAAAAATGATGTTACCGCCATTCACTCACTCCGCCGTTTTGCTGTTATTGTGAGCTGCCGAAATACGCGAGTATCTTTGTATCATCCGTCACATGCGTAATCAAAACAAGTTGGTCACCTGCGGCGAGCGTCGTATCTCCAACAGGAATTTGATACGAATCGGCATCGGAGCGTTTCAACATAAGCACTAAAAATTCGCCGGGATTCGCAATGTGCCGAAGCGTTTTTCCGATAACTGGAGACTCTTCCGGCAGCACGCATTCAATGATTTCCATATCGCCGGTGTTGAGCGTATGCACCCCTTTTACCGACTTGCCGCGCAAATGGCTCATAATCGAGTCGACAACCACATCGCGAAAAGGAACGGGCACGTCGATACCGAGTTTTCGGGCAATCAATACGAACGCCGAATTGTTCACCAGACTGATGGTTTGCTTAACGCCGAGCGACTCAAGATATGCGCCAAGCACCATATTCATTTCGTGATTATGCGTTACACAGATTGCTAAATCGTACGAAACAATGTCTTCTTCTCGCAGAAACGATTCATCAGTTGCATCTGCGTGATACACATGCGCGGTCGGAAAGTTTTCAGACGCGGCCTTTGCCAGTTTTTCATCGCTGTCGATGATGGCAAACTCCTGTGCATAGCGTGTCGTCCTGCCGCCGAGCAATTTCGTAATGAATGAGGCGGATTTTTGTTGAATCAATTTTTCTGAAACGATGGTGCCGATTTTTCCTGCACCCACCACGACGATACGCCGCGCTGCTTTTTGTTTTGAGCCACAGAGCGCAAGCAAGGCGGGAATATCATCGCGACACGCAAGCATCCCGATACTGGCTCCCGCTTTCAATTCAGTATCACCGCTCGGCAGCGCTGTTTTTCCGTCCTCTTCAACATAAGCAATTAAAAATGAATGTTCTGTTAGCGAACGGATATTCTTTAACTGCTGACCGCAAAGCGCGCTGCCTGCCGCAATCGTCATACGCGTCAACTGCAAGTCAGTGTCATCAAAAGTCAGCACATCGCTCACGGAACCGTTCTGTACCGCCTGCACAATGACGTCTGCCGCTTCCACATCGGGATGCAGCATATGGTCGATGCCGTAGAGCGGGCGTCGGTCACCACTGAACGTTTCTTCGTGTGCCTTACGTGCGGCGGCCGTATTTACATAGTACGCATAGTTTCGCACGCGCGCAATTTTTAAAATATGCGGATACACGGCATCGACAAGCGAACACGTAATCATGTTGACTTCATCGCTACTCGTCACACAGATCAGCACATCCGCTTGTGCAATACCGGCATCTTCAAGCGTTTCCAGCTTGTTGCCATCCGCCTGCATCACCGTGCAGTCAAGCTGATTTGATGCATGGCGAGCAATATCTTCATCATTATCGATGAGCGTAACCAAATTTTTTTCTGCAATCAGGAGCTTTGCCAGTTGCACACCGGTAAAGCCCCCGCCGACGATTACAAGCCGCATGCTGTTAAACCCGCCGTGTCTCCGTCATTTTTCTTCAGAAAGCTTTGACCGCTTTTTGCCTGAAAGCGTAATCGTTCCGATCACGACGCCGCACACAACGGCCGCTGCTGCTGCCTCCAGTCCCGCGTGTGGCAACAAAAGCACCAGCGCCAACCCGTACCCGCGATTTCCCATCGCGGCAAATCCATCATTATAGTAAAAAAGATAGATTGCCCCGATCACCAGACAGGTATGAACTGCACTTGAAATAAAGGCTGCAACCGTCGCGGCAACCGTTCTCGGCAAATGCGGAACGAGCAGACACAGTTTGTACAGCCCGCCAGCTGCGGCACCGAACAACATGCGCGGCACAATAGAAACAAGTGGATTGACAAAAAATAAACCAAGCGCGCCGGCCGGGCTCATCGCTGCTTGAATCAGACTGAAAATGCCAAATGCCGCACCGGTAACAAGTCCACCGGGCACTCCTGCCAGAAATGCCGCGAGAATTACCGGAATGTGAATTATCGTGAGTGAGACAGTCGGACTCAACGAAATAAAACCAAGCCGTGTGGCGCCGAGCACCACAACCAGTGCGCTGAATGCGCTTATTAATGCAAGCCGTTTATTGACGGTCATATCTTTTACCGCTTCTTTATCTGCGGTTATGTTTTTTCCCATAATCGATACTCCTTCTCCTTGTGTCGATTTATTTTCTTCAGGCGCACATACCCGCTACAATCTTCCTGCAAAAAAACAATGTTTGCCCGCTCTTTGGTTATACCGAACTGTACGGCATTATGCAAGATACTTTTTACAAACAGATGATTTTACCAGTCCGTAACGTGCGCTGTTTCCCGTTGTTTAAAAAACATGGCGGCATCATTCATAAAGAAATGCGTCTTTTTTATTGCGGGAACATTCATTCTTTGCACGCATCTTTCGGCACTTCCGGGATTTACCCCATCCATCGCTGATGTTTCCGGCGAGTATGTATATTACGAAGACAGAACGTTCATCCGGAAATCATATATCGGTTTTTTGTATTACGATGACGCAACGTATGCCGCCCGCTATTACGCACCGCCAGTCAGCCAGCAGCCGGCAATCGACATTCAACTATTTCTTACGCTTGACCCGACTGCACCGTACATCAAGCTAACCGGAGAACGCATTACCGGCGCAGCGACTGCTGATGACACAGACATCATAAATTATCTACACGACCTGTTGTATGAGTTTAACGCGCGTCGGATTAAAGTAGGCACTATTCCGACGACAGTCGGCACAACAAAAAAAACGACCGATGATTTTGCACAGTTCGGTGGCAAAATTATATGTGAATACAACAGCCTCGTACCGCTTTTCAATTTGGAACGGATTTCGACGCACGATGGAGCAGCGATTTTTATACTGACAACGACAGGGCGACTCCGTTCATCAGACGATACATCATTTGCGGATTTTATCGGTATGCTGGAAGACCACAGCGACACGCGCCACCGTTTTGTACACGACAAAAATGCGCCACGACAACAGTACACAACTGCTGACGGGCAGCGCGTCCTGCTCGACTCGCAGTGGACACAGTCGATGGACAACCTGTGGCTGCTGGGCGACACGGCCATTGTCTCTGTGGCATCTGTTCCCGTCAGCACCATGTCTACAGACATCGCCATGGCACTGTTGCTCCGGCGGCTCATACACGGCGGCGAATATTCATATCCCGACTGGCAACACATAGAAATGCTGCCCCAAAGCCCCCAAAACACTGTTTCAGACACCGACGTGCAAAAAGTGTGTCGGCTGGTCTTTTATCAGCCGAACAGCAACACAAAAACCTGTACCGTATACGTACTGTCACCGAATGGGGCGGAAACATATTCATTGTTTACGCTCACGGTATTTTACACCGCATACGAATCGAACCGCACCTATTTTGACGCAATAGTACAGGCATACATCGACTTATCTGCAACCCAGTAAGTGCAGTAATTGCAACACGCTTACCCCCCTCCCTGAATCTACAGGCAGTTTTTAATCACCACAAAAAATTACTTACAACTGTCGTAAAACGTTGAGCATCTCGATGGCGCCGAGTGCACAATCGTACCCTTTATTGCCGTGCTTTGTCCCTGCGCGATCCATCGCCTGCTCCACATTTTCCGTAGTGAGTACACCGAACATAATCGGAAGCCCCACAGCAAGTGCAATCTGTGCGATGCCTTTCGACACTTCATTGCAGACGTAGTCGTAATGCGTTGTCTGCCCGCGGATAACAGCGCCCAGACAAATGATGGCGTCATATGCGCCGCTCTCCGCCATACGTTTTGCCGCCGCCGGAATTTCAAACGCACCCGGCACTTTTACGAGCGTAATGTTTTCTTCCAATACATTGTGGCGCACCAGTCCGTCAACCGCGCCATCAACTAACCGCGAAACAATAGCGTCATTGAACCGCGCGGCGACAATGCCGATATGGATTGAGCTACTGCCAGTGACATTTCCCTCGATAATTTTCATAGTATTGTTCCTCCTCTAAAAAATTATCATCTCCGCATCCAAGTAATCGCCCACACACAACAACCGCCAGGCTAAACGTACGGCAACACATTACCCCCTGTGCTGCACAACACGCTTTCCCCTGCCACTGCCGGCTCGTGCGCCCGCGTTCTGCCGCCCGCCGCGCCACAAAACTACGCTACACACAGACAATCACACATTTGAAAGCAGATGCCCCATGCGAACACGTTTTGTCGCTAAATAGAATGTATCCTGTGCGCGCGGCGCGATTTCAAGCGGCACGCGTTCAATAATCTCAAGCCCGCAGTCTTTTGCGTCAAGCCCGTAAATCTTTCGTGGATTATTCGTCATAAGCTTGAGCTGATGCACGCCGAGCTGTTCCAGTATTTGAATGCCTTCCGAATAATCGCGCGCGTCTTCCGGCAGTCCGAGCTTTAAATTAGCATCGACGGTATCGTAGCCTTCATCCTGGAGCGCATAGGCACGTATTTTATTGACAAACCCAATGCCGCGTCCTTCTTGCCGCATGTACACCAGCACGCCGCGCCCTTCGTCCGCAATCTTTTTGAGCGCCGTATCAAGCTGCTGCCCGCAGTCGCATTTGAGCGACCCGAGCGTGTCGCCCGTCAAACATTCTGAATGCACGCGGCACAAAACCGGAGCGCCATCCGCTATGTCTCCCATAACCAGCGCCGTGTGATGCACGCCTGTCACCCGGTTGACAAACGCATAAATAGTAAAGGCGCCATAGCGTGTCGGGAGTTGCGCTCGTGCCGCACATTCCATAAGCGTTTCATGCTTTTTGCGGTATTGTGCCAACGCTTCAATCGTAATAAGTTTGATATTCCACTCGGCGGCACACTGGCGCAATTCAGGAAGCCGCGCCATGGTGCCATCGGCATTCATGATTTCACAGCACAGTCCAACCGGCGCACAACCCGCAAGTGTACACAGGTCAACTGTTGCCTCCGTGTGTCCCCGCCGCATCAGTACGCCGCCGTCAACAGCCACCAGCGGAAACATATGCCCGGGACGACGAAAGTCATCCGCGTTCGCGTCCGGGGCAGCAGCCAACTGCGCTGTCACGCTCCGTTCTAACGCAGAGATACCGGTTGTGGTCTGTGCCGCATCGATGCTCACGGTAAACGCCGTGCTGTGGCTGTCGGTATTTTTGCCCGTCATCGGTTCAAGGTGCAGTTTATCTGCCTGCACGCGTGACAGCGGCATACAGATCAGTCCCTTTGCATTGCTCGCCATAAAATTGACGATTTCAGGCGTCGCAAACTGGGCAGCGACAATGAGATCACCTTCATTCTCGCGATTTTCATCGTCAACCACCATGACCATCTTGCCGTTGCGAATATCAGCAATGGCATCTTCTATCGCAGCAAACGCTGCCACTGTCTCAAACGATTCCATACTATCAATCCTCCATCGTGTTCATTCCTATACTTTGTTGCGGTACCCGCTTCCCGCAAAAACGAATACGCTTTCGTTATTACCATCCGATTCATACGCAGCGACGCCGACAGCAAAGAGCACGGCCTTCAGCGAACATCACGCTCTATCGTATATGCTGCGTCAAATAAGCACATCACGCAACACACAGAACGCATCAGCCGTAGTGCACGGCGTGTGGCACAGCTGCCGACTCCACACGGCCACCCGCTGCAGCGAATGCCGCTGTATATTTCCGGACATATTTTCCGATTACGTCGCATTCAATGTTCACCGGGCTCCCGCGCCGCTTCTCTGCCAGAATCGTCTGCCGCCGCGTGTGCGGAATGACGGAAACGGTAAAACAGCCGTCCGCATGATCTGCTGCTTCAACTGACACCACGGTCAAACTGATACCGTCTACCGCCACCGAACCTTTGGGCACGATGCCCGCCAGAATATCCAGCCCTACACGAACGCGATACAGAAATGCATTGCCGTATTCCGCCACATGCTGTATCACTCCCGTGCCGTCGATGTGGCCACTCACCACATGCCCGCCGAACCGTCCATCAGCGCGCATCGCTCGTTCAAGGTTAACCGTTTCGCCGCGATGCAACAGCCGTAACGTCGTCCGGCGAAATGTTTCGGGCATAACATCAGCAACAAATTCACTGCTCCCAATCGCGGTCGCCGTCAGGCAGATGCCATTTACCGCAACGCTGTCTCCGCACCGTAATCCTTCAAGAACTGTCCGACAGCCGATGGTCACCGCCATCGACTCGTCCCGTTGCTTCACCCCCCGTATCGTTCCGAGCTCTTCTATAAGTCCTGTAAACATCGCTTCCTCGCTCCTCAGATTTTCCAGGGGAACGCACACCCGCCGCGGGTTTTCTTTCCCCTGGAACCCTTTTCTTTCCGCCCACCACAAATTGCTGCCGTTAATTTTACTTACGCCGGTATCACGTCATACTCAAGCAGCACGTCATCGGCAAAGGTGCGGATACGCGGCGCGCTCAAACGGATCGCCGCGCATGGATTCACGGCGGCACAGCCACGCACAGGCGTAAAAATCCGCGTACCGTTGCACGCTGTTCCAAAGAGCGCCGGAGCTACAAACACCTGTACTCTCTGCACAATGCCGCATTCAAGCGCAGTGCCGTTCAACGTGCCGCCGCTTTCAAGCACAATGCTGTCAATACCGCGCGCGCCGAGCACCGCCATCAGCGCCCGCAAATCAATACGCGGAATGCCATCACCGGCATCGGTCTGCGACACACGCGGCACCGCGATAACCGTTACACCGGCAGCTTCAAGCGCCGCTTTTTTTGCTGTGTATTCAGCAGTATCCTGTCCATCAGTACGCGGTGCCGCGCATGCCACAATCAACGGATAGTCGCGCGCCGTCTGTACCAACCGACAGGAAAGCGGTATGCGAAGCTCCGTATCGCATACGATTCGCACCGGCATACGGGCTCCCTGCAGCTGCGGCGCTCGGCACGTCAAAAGCGGATCATCTGCAATCACCGTCTGCACCCCGGTCATCACCGCCATATACTGGGCACGCTCTTCGTGCACACATGCCCGCGCCGCTTCCCCGGTGACCCACTGACTGCTGCCGGTGTAGCACGCGGTCTGTCCGTCCGCCGACATCGCATATTTCATGATAACATACGGCGTTTTTGTCGTTATGTAATGAAAAAACACCGCATTTAAAGCGTCGCATTCCGCTCGCAAAACGTCAGTATACACGTCAATTCCTGCATCACGCAACACTGAAATGCCGTTGCCGTTCACCTGAGGATTTGGATCCCGCGAACCAATGAACACGCGGCGAATCCGCGCTGCAATAATTACCTCTGTACACGGCGGCTGCTTTCCGGTGTGACAGCACGGCTCAAGTGTTACGTATAGATCAGCGCCCGCGCACGTAGCAATCCCGCCCGCCTGATCAAAGGCGTTCCGTTCCGCGTGCGCGCCGCCAAAACAATCGTGCCAGCCTTCACCGATTACAACGCCGTCCTTTACCAGCACCGCCCCAACCAGCGGATTTGGATTAACGCGCCCGCTGCCACGGCGTGCCAGCTCGACGGCACGGAACATATACTGCTCTTCACATTCAGCGGAAATCATAGATTTAGTTTTACATAAAACTAAATCTATGTCAAGTAGTTTTATGTAAAACTAATGGCACGCGCATGGCTCTCTGCCGGATACACGCAAGCACGCCCAAAACCGCAGGTAAAATATCATCCCGGCCGTGCCGCCGCGGCGTGTTGCCCGCAATCGGAAAACAGCACACCACTTTCTCAATTTTCTCAATGTGCTTTCAGCAACCGCTCCGACGTGAACACAAGCCGTTTTACCGCATTGAACATCGTTCGGCACATTTACGGTTATGTTTGTGTATCGCACCATGGACATGGTGCTGTCACACCGTGCGTTGTGCATACCATAGGGTAAAGTGCGGTTGTTATCAGTTTATGTATAAAAAATAACTATATTTTCATAAATTGTAGTACAAAAATCAAATTTTTTGCTATACTGTTCGCCGGAGGCCTAAAAATGAGAAAAATTGCCATTGTAGCGGCACTCGCCGTTGTGTACCTATGCTCTGCATCCGCGGTTGAATACGCAATCGGCATACACGGGAACATCGCCATAAACGGTACCGGCACCACCGCTGAAGGCGCTTTTGCATTGGCGCCGTATACACAAAAAATGACTCTTCCCGGAGGTGGTGGAAGTATATACGGCAAATTCGGCTTTCCGCTCGTAAAAGCGACGGTCGGCATTCAGCCAGAGATACAGCTTCTGTTTGGAAATCGCTTCCGGCTCACTAATGGTACCGATTCCTTTGACCTTTATTGGCATACCGCAGACATCATGGTGCAGTTCTTTGCCGATATTCCATTTTCCACCACTGTGCGATTCGGTTTTAATCGGGGCACGCTACCTGCTCGATTTTTCCAAAAGCGGCCTGCGGCAAACAACCGGCTATGGCACCGCAGCGTTTGCCACGCGCCGCACCCTGACCGCCGGGATTAGCTATGAATACCGATTCAACTAAAGCAAACGGACAGCGCGCCTGCGGCTATCCGCACGCAGTACGCATCCGAACAGCCCTCAAAACAAACGACACCGTGGCGGCGCTGGCTTAACGCCAAGCACGTGTCAGTCTCCCAGCACAAACACGGTGCCGGCACCACAGCAAACCGAAACCCGCCGAAGTACGCTTACCCAAAAATGCTGTGCATAAGGCGCGCTGTATACACGCGGTTATTTACGAACACGCGAAGACGCGCGCAGCAAATTCGATTGACGCACGTGGTACAACCGAAACATCCGACTCTCTGCTCCGCTAGTTGCTCAACAGCCGATTCATGCGCTTTACAAAGTCGCCCGGATCTTTGACGCCCGCTCCGCTCACCAACAGCGCCTGATCGAGCAATACGAACGCTACATCGCCAATCAACGCTTTGTCGTCAGAATCTTTGATGCGTTGCACGAGTGCATGTTCGCTGTTGATTTCCAAAATCGGCTTTACGTCCGCCATGTTCACCTGCCCCATAGCGCGCATCATGCGCTCCATCTGAAACGATGGATCGTTTTCATCAACAACAATGCATGACGGACTGTCGGAAAGGCGCTTGCTGAGTTTCACTTCTTTAACTGCATCGCCGAGCGCTTCCTTGATTTTGTCTACGAGCGGCTTGTATTCTTTTTCCTTTTTTTCCGCTTCTTTTTTGTCCACGCCTAATTCTTCGTCGCTGCCGGCGCGATTCACCGCTTTCAGTTCAAAATCCTTGTATTTCCCAAACCCCGGAATAACGATGTCGTCAATTTCATCCGGCATGATGAGCACCTCGAAGCCTTTATTGAGATACGCTTCAAGCAGCGGACTAGCGCGCAGATTTTTTTCATCTGACCCGGTTATGTAATAAATTGCCTTCTGGTCGGTTTTCATGCGTTGTACATAGTCGGCAAAACTTGTCCAACGGCCATCTCCAGTACCGCTTTCGTCGGTGCTCTTAAAGCGCACGATTTCTGCAAGCTCATCGCGGTTCGCCCAGTCGCTGTACAGTCCTTCTTTCATCGGGCGATTGAACTCTTTGACGAAGGTATTCCATTTTTCAATCGTTGCCATTTCATCGTCAGACGGTGATTCGCTTTTCCGTGCCTTGTCGGCGGCTTCACCAAGCTTTTTGAATTCACCGAGCAATTTTTTGACCGTCTGCGTTTTTATTGTTTCAAGAATACGATTTTGTTGCAAAATTTCGCGGCTCACATTGAGCGGCAAATCTTCACTGTCTATAACGCCGCGCACAAAACGCAGATATGCCGGCAGTAGCTCGCGGTCATCGTCGGTAATGAACACGCGTTTAACGTACAGTTTGACGCCGCTTTTATAATCCGCCTGATACATGTCGAACGGCGCGCGATGCGGCACATACATGAGCGTGGTGTATTCCTGCGTACCTTCAGCGTGCGTATGCACGTACATGAGCGGATCCTCACCGTCATGGCTGATAGTTTTGTAAAATTCGTTATAATCGTCCGCTTTTAGCTCGCTCTTTGCGCGCTTCCACAGAGCGCTCGCCGAATTCACCTGATCAACTTTATCCTCGCTGCCAGTCACTTTCCCTTTGTCATCATACTGATTCTGCGTATAATGCAGATAAATCGGAAAAGCAATATGGTTTGAATATTTTTTTACCAATTCTTCAATCTTCCAACGGCTCGCATATTCTTTGCTGTCGTCGTTCAGATGCATTTCGATTACCGAACCGTTCGCTTCCAGCTTGTCGAATCCGTATTTTTTGGCCACATCGCTGTCGGGCATGAGCGTTTCAATTTCATATGAGTTTGTGCCGTCGCTCGACCAGTGCCAGATTGTTTTGCCGATATCAGCGGCTTTGCGCGTATACACATCGATTTTTTTTGCCGCCATAAATGCAGAATAAAAACCAACGCCAAACTGGCCGATGAGCGAAGAATCTTTCTGCGCATCCGACGTCAGTTTTTCAAGGAACGCTTTTGTTCCGGAACGCGCAATTGTGCCCAAGTTTTCCGTCAAGTCGCCATCAGTCATACCGATGCCGGTATCCTGCACCGTCAGTACGGCATCCTTATCATCAAACGTAATGTCAATGCGTGGTTCAAACTGCACCGCCTTGTACGCGTCATCGGAAACTGAAAGGTACTTCAATTTGTCGAGCGCATCAGATGCGTTTGAAATAATTTCGCGCACAAAGATGTCTTTGTTTGAATACATTGAATGGATGATGAGCTTTAAAAGCTGATTGACTTCCGTCTGAAATTGAAATGTCGCCATACTAACTCCCTTTATTTTTTAAATGTACTAAGAAAACAGCGCCGCCGGCAAGCAATTTTTTCGTAGTCTTTGGGCACAACCACCGGGCAGAGCACCGTTCACGGACAGTACAGACATGGTCATCACAAAGCCGTAAAACAAAAGGCGGCGGAGTAATTGCTCCGATACCCACGTACGGTCTTATCCACGCATTCCGCCACAAAAAAACGGAGCCTGTATACAGGCTCCGTTTTTTCACCGTACACCGGTTACAGCTTAAACTTACCGGCCAAATCATTGAGCGTTTCAACGGCGTTGTTGTTTTTGATACACCCATCATCAATGGCTTCTATGGCTTCCGTCATTGCGCCAACCGCCTGTTCAATCGCTTTTGAATTGTCCTTAACTTGCAGCGAAATGCTGGTCAACCGTTCAATTTCTTTTAAGATTTGCCCAGTACCAGCATTCATCTCTGTAGATCCATCGCGAATCTTTGTTGTAACCGACTGCATGTTTTTGAGCGCTTCAAGAATCTGTTTACTGCCTTCACGTTGTTCCCGCATGGCGTGACTCACCTGCGCAATTAATTCTCCTGAAGTGTCCACTTGGCGAACTACCATTTCAAATGCCGTGTCCGCCTGTGCGGTAGCTTCAACTATTGAAGAAATATTCGTAACGATATTTTTCAATTCCGCTGCAATCGCTTTCGTCTGCTTTGAGGAATCCTCCGCAAGTTTTCTGATTTCCTCCGCAACCACGGAGAAACCTGCACCGGCTTCCCCAGCATGTGCTGCCTCAATGGCAGCATTCATCGCAAGCAAGTTCGTCTGGCTCGCAATGGAATTAATGACTTTGTTTGTTTCAAGCAACTTTGCAGACTGCCCAGAAACATTGCGCACCATCTCCTGCACGGTGTTGATGCTCGCCTTTCCGCCAGAAGATGCCGTCTGTAGTTCACGGAAATCTCCCGCAGCCTTTTCCAAACTTTCCGCAATACTGTTGATGTTTGCAACCATCTCTTGCACCGCGGCAGAAGATTCCGTTACCGCGGCGGATTCTTCATCAATGACTTCGGAAAACATTTCTATATTTTTAGTAATCTGTTCCACCGTGCTTGCCGTTTCAGTAGTCGAGGCGCTTTGTTCTTCAACGTCAGCGTTCAAGCTGGTAACGCTTTCTGAAATAGCCAGAACGTCTTTCCGCATGCTTTCAGTTTTTATCTGCAAGTCACTTGCAATGCCGGTCATCTGCCCCGTCTCTGATTTTATATTCGATATCAATCCGTGAAGTGTTTCCACAAAGTGGTTGAAATAGCGTCCCAAATCCCCGAACTCATCTTTTGCCGTTTCGCTGATACGCATTGTTAAATCTCCGGAGCCTTCGGAAATTTCATGCAGCGTATCTACAGTGCTGTCTATTGGGTTCGCAATGCGCCGCCCGATAAACGTTGCCGCTATTGATATGATGACCGTTAAGACCACAAAAACAGAAATCACCACCAAAATACTAGAGATAACCGATGCTTCGATGACTGATTGCGGCACCGTTATGAATACCGAATACGCCGTTCCCGCAATAGGAGCTCGGCACAAAAACGTGTCTTTTCCGTTTACACGGAAATTTTGTTCTATGTTTTGCTCAATGATGCTCGTCTGCAAAGCGGTCGCGATTCCTCGCTCCAACGCAGAAATTTCTATGAGCGAAAACTGATCATCGTTTGCGGTGTCTCGATAATGCCCGGCGGCAGTATCCCACTCATAGTGAAACAAGATATCCTTGTCGTTGGAGACCAAAAACAGCTGTGCGCTCTGCCCAAAAGTAGCTTCAAAATCGGTGGTTATATTATTGCACAACTGAACAATGGCATCTGTTGCCGCTGAGACGCCCACAACGCCCGTTACCCGGCTGTGCGTCTCATCCATAAGGGTGGTAGCCATACAGAACATTTTCTTTTTTTCTGCAACAGAAATATACGCTGCCGTAACGATTGACTTGTCTTCCTGCGTTACATTCTCGGTTACCAACACGCGCTGGTATTCCAAACGGCTTACATATTTTAGCTGCGCGTTCGGATTCGTGTCGTCATCAGTCACCAGATAGCCACGCGCTGGATTGCCGGGAACCGGGCCGTACCAGTAACTGCCGTCGGTATTCGTAATGACGAATGCCGTTATTTCAGGAAACTGCTGGCAAAATCCTTTGAAAATGGGGTCTAAATACGCCCAGTTCCGTGCACGGACGGCGGGCATGTGACTCATGGCGTGCGTAACGGTTGTCCATTTGTTGAAATAGCCAGAAATACGTTCACTCGTAAAATCCGCGTAATCATGTACAGAAGCTTTGCCGGTACTGATAGCGTTTTTACGCACACTATATAACAGGACTATCATGCCCAGAAAGAACGGAACGATGGTAACAGCAAGAAAACTGATTCTCAGCCTTGTTTTTACTTTCATAACACAACTTCCTTTGCCTTAGGTGCTCAAACAAATGATACCGAATGGGAATCGCCAACCTCGCCGCAGAGCAACGAAGTATGGTGTTCTCTACAGGTAGTGCAGTTGGCTTTCATACCTTTTTTGCGACGCAGCTTCGCAACGAAGTTTCGAGCAGCGTCAAGGTATGCAACCCTCAGCACAAATCAAAATCTACAAAAAAAGTATAACACAATAACAAAAATTTGCAAGGAGTAATGTATAATTTTATTATAATAATTTTTTATTTTCTCTGTATTTAGAGCTATTTCACTGCTATACGGTGCTGCATACTCAAACCGTGCCCGTCACGATTCAATACGACAGCACTGTGCTCACCACACTACAGACGTGCTGTGCTACGGCCGCACCACGATGCGCTCACAGACTGCGCCAATGGGTTCCCGAATCACCAACGAAGCACGGCCGTCCTCCCGCGTTTCGCCCTGATTTATGAGCACGAGCCGGTCGCCGTGAAAATAATGGATGAGCCCTGCGGCCGGATAGACTGTGAGCGATGTTCCACCGATAATAAGCATGTCGGCCGCACTGAGCGCTGTGATCGCGCTGTCCATCACCGCCTGATCAAGCGGCTCTTCATAGAGCACCACGTCTGGTTTTACCGTACCACCGCACTTTGTACAGTGCGGAATGCCGTCATCATGTGCCGCTGCTGCCACAATAAAGTCGCTGTCATACGACGAGCCACACTGCATACAGTAGTTCCGCAGCGTACTGCCGTGCAGTTCGTACACCGCCGTACTGCCCGCCGCCTGATGCAGACCGTCTATATTCTGCGTAATCACGCCGCGCAGTTTTCCGGCACGTTCAAGCTCTGCAAGTTTTCTGTGCGCGGCGTTCGGCTGTACACCTTTAACAATCAGTTTTTCGCGGTAAAATCGATAAAACTCCGCCGTCTGCCGCATAAAAAACGTGTGGCTCAAAATGGTTTCCGGCGGATAATCCCATTTCTGATTGTAGAGCCCGTCCACACTCCGAAAGTCCGGGATGCCGCTTTCTGTGGAAACGCCCGCCCCGCCAAAAAACACGATCGCCGAACTTTCATCGATCAGGTGCTGTAGCTGCTCTATTTTTTTATCCATAAAAATTACTTGCTCCTTTCTGTCAATATACTCGATGCGCGGTCTGCCGAACGCTCTGCAATATACAACAGCACGGAACGGTTACCACAACGCGCTACCATGCATCACAGTCCAGGTGAGCCGCTCGGTGCAAAAGGTGCCCGACTGCACAAACCACACAAAAACTGCGCGCTCGCTCTCCGCAGTGAAAGCCGTGCCATCGCCCAGCGCCGCAGATCGCAAAAAACACACCGCAGCCATTTTGGGCGCACGCGGCTGACGGCGTTAGCGTTTTCTGCTTATCGCTTTTTTTACCTGAGCCACAATGTGTTCGCTCGTCAATCCAAAGCGCTGCTCCAAATAATCTTGCGGCCCAACTTCGCCAAACTCATCTTCCACGGCGACATATTCCATGGGAACGGAGCACTGGAGAGACAAGCAGTCAGCCACCGCGCTATACAGCCCACCGATTTTGTTGTGATTTTCCGCGGTTACCACGCAGCCGGTTTTTTGTGCATACGCAACAAGCAGTTCGGTGTCGAGCGGCTTCAACGTAAACATATCGATAACGCTCACCAGTATGCCGTCCGCTTTGAGCGCGGCAGCCGCCGCAAGCGCCTTTGCCACCATAATGCCCGCGGCCACGATGGTCGCGTCTCCGCCTTCCTGCACAACAATGCCTTTGCCGAGCGGAAAGTGCTGCCCGGATGCATACACACGCGCGTTGTTTTTGCGCCCAACACGGATGTACGCCATCTTGTGCGCGTCTTTACACTGACGCAGAACGCTTTCAAGCATGGCGGTATCGGTAATATCAAACACCATGCAGTCAGGAATGGAACGATACAGCGCCACGTCTTCAAACGGCATATGTGTGCCGCCGTTAAACGCAGCACACACGCCTGGGTCAGTACCGAGCACGGTGATTGCATTTCCTGCATACGCACCAGACAAAAAAATCTGGTCAAAGCATCGACGCGATGCAAACGGCCCAAAGGTATGTATAATCGGTTTAAACCCTTCGGCAGAAAGCCCCGCAGCAATTCCCGCCATGTTTGCCTCTGCAATACCACAGTTGATTGCCCTTTCCGGATGCGCTGCAGCGTATTGCAACGTACCGATGCAGCTCATCAAATCAGCGTCAAGGTACACAACGTCCTTGTCTTCCTCAAGCAACGCAGGAATCAGCGCGCCGAGCGTGTCTTTAAAAGCGCCGTCTTTTTCACCATTGTATACGATATTCATCGTTCATCTCCGTTCTGCAAAAATAAAATCACCTTCAATAAAAATACGTCACTCGTTGCACAACTATTTCAAAATCATTTTATATTCAGGAGCAGCCGCATATCGTAAGCCGCCCTTACATGGCTTGCTGCGCGCGGTACTTCACCTGCCGCTGGCAGGCTCGCACCCGCCGTACGGCGTCCATTTCAGGGCGGGCTTTGACGAATAGGAAACAGCCGCCGCTCGTACGCCTGTTTTCTGCACGGAACATCACAGCGCCGCCGCGCTGGTTTACAACGCTGTCATTGCAGCTTCGCCAATTCATCGCGCAGATACGACAGCCACCGCTGAAATACATCCTGCCCTACAGTCATGCTGTGGTTGGCCACCGTCTCCTCCACTTCAGGAATGCCTTTGCCTTTTACCGTGTCTAACACGACGGCGAGCGGTCTACCGGAAGGTCGAAGAGTGAGCGTTTCATGCAACGCCGCAATGTCGTGACCGTCAATCATATGTGTTTCAAATCCGAATGCTGCGCATTTTTCTGCGATGCTTTCATTGGTTAAAACATCCTTTGTATAACCATCAAGCTGCTTTTTGTTGCAGTCGACGAGCCACACAAGGTTATCGATTTTTTTTGCTGTAGCGAACATCGCCGCTTCCCACACCTGCCCCTCGTTGAGTTCGCCGTCGCCGGTGATCAAAAATACGCGGCTCGGCAGCGCGCGCAGTGAACAGCCGAGCGCCATACCGACGGCAACTGACGCTCCTTGCCCCAGTGAGCCAGTCGTCATATCGATGCCAGGCGTTTTTTTGCGATCGCAGTGACTCGGAAAATTGGTGCCCGGTTGATTGAGCGTTTTGATGTCGTCATAGGGAAAGCAGCCCAAGAGTCCAAGCGTGGCATACAGCGCAGGCCCGGCATGCCCTTTCGAGCACACCACACGGTCGCGGTCAGCGTTGTGCGGATGCTGTGCGTCAAAGGTCATAATACTGCCGTACAAAACAGCAAGCACGTCCGCAATACTCAAGCTCCCACCGATATGCCCAAAGCCGCGTGACATGATGCTTTCCACAATGCCTATTCTGATTTCAAGCGCAAACTTTTTAAGCGCATAGAGTTCTTTATTGTCAAGCATGAAGCCTCCCTGTCGGTCTTGAAACTATCCAAAGCACACGCAGTCTCTATTTCTGCCTTAATTCACGGGATGCGATGGTGCCTCTCTATTGACTAGCTGTGCGAGCGCGCCGTCTGTTGCCTGCGGCGCATCCAAATGCACAGAGCGACGCGTGACAGATTCCCGAAACACAGTACCTCTACTATGCACGCAATTACCGCATCCGTCAAGTAAAAAGGAGCTCGCCCAGCCAACAGTGCGACGGCAGTGTACCGGCAGCACTGCGGAATCTGCCCACACCTGCCGCATATACCGCGCCGGGTTACAAGCGCGCAACGCCAGACGCCCGCGCTGCTGCCGCCACGGCACACGCAACCGCCTGACCAACGCGCCTGTCGAACGCCTCCGGAATGATATAATCCGCAGAAAGTGCGCCGTCGTCAATTAAATCCGCGAGCGCATGCGCCGCCGCAATTTTCATGTCGTCGTTGATGTCACGCGCACGCACGTCAAAAGCGCCGCGAAAAATCCCCGGAAAGGCAAGTACGTTGTTTATTTGGTTCGGAAAATCGCTCCGCCCAGTTGCTACTACCGCAGCGCCGCCAGAGGCCGCATCAGCAGGGAAAATCTCCGGCGTCGGGTTTGCACAGGCAAAGACAATCGCATCTTTATTCATCGTGCGTACCATATCTATCGAAACCACGTTCGGTGCGCTCACGCCGATAAATACATCTGCACCGACAAGCACGTCGGCAAGCGTGCCCATTCGCTTTTCCGCGTTCGTCAGAGCGGCAAGTTCTATTTTGACAGCGTTCATGTTGTGCTCTCGCCCTGCGTAAATGGCACCCGCGCGGTCACACAAAGTGATGTGCCGAAATCCTGATGACAGCAGCAATCGGCAAATTGCAATCGCTGCCGCACCGGCACCGTTGATAACAACTCGTACTGCTTCTTTCTGTTTCCCGACGACTTTAAGCGCGTTGAGCAGCCCCGCAAGCGTTACGACCGCAGTTCCATGCTGATCATCATGAAAAATCGGAATGTCGCACTGTGCCTTTAATTTTTTTTCTATTTCAAAACAGCGTGGCGCCGCGATGTCTTCCAGATTCACTCCGCCGAAACTCCCCGAAATCAGCGCGACCGTGCGTACGATTTCATCAACATCTTTGCTCTTTATACACAGCGGAAATGCATCTACGCCACCAAACGCTTTGAAAAGAACGCACTTTCCTTCCATAACGGGCATAGCAGCTTCCGGGCCAATATCGCCGAGCCCGAGCACTGCGGAACCGTCGGTCACTACCAAACACAGATTGTGGCGGCGGGTTAATTCATAACTTTGTGCGGTATCTTCCTGTATCGCGAGACACGGCGCTGCAACGCCCGGTGTATACGCCACAGACAGATCCGTTTTTGTTTCCGTTGCAACGCGCGGCACCACTTCTATTTTTCCCCGCCATTCACGGTGACGCTGTAACGACTCTTCCGCGTAATCCATTTTACCACTCCGCGCTTTTTGCCAACATCGAGCATCCGCATGAATACCTGAATGTTCTTTGCACCAAAAGCTATCTTTTATCATAAATGAAGAGCCAGAATTGTCAAGTTGTCAAACTGTCAGCGGGATGTCACCGCAGGTAGACATAAAATCATCAACACTTGAAGAATTCCTACCGACAGTTTTTCTCAACGAAACGCCTCGCTCACAACCGCAGCCAAAACGACGGTACGCCAAGACTTTCGCAAGCTGACCGTGTCTGCCGGATGTCAGAAATTTTTATACTTTTTACAAAAAACACTTGCTTTTCCGATTCCTGCGACAGTATATTTAATGCAATATCATCGCGCGAGAAAACAGTCAGTTTTCAGCGCAAAACAGCGCACCGATTCTGTGCGTCGGTTGCCTGACGGCCAGTCC
>JAFUFE010000170.1 GCA_017470085.1 Treponema sp. | reverse complement strand
CTGCACTATCCAAAAGCACCGCCATTTCTGCGCGGGTCAGCGGTCGATAGGCACCGGGAGACAGCGATTCATCCAACAACACTCCGCCGACGGCAATGCGACGCAGAAAGACAACACGGTTTCCCAATGCGGCAATCATCCGCTTTACCTGATGGTATTTCCCTTCGGTGATGGTCAGGTGGCACTCGTTCGGCGTGCGCCACTGCAACAGTGCACTCCGGCAATCAGCGGCAGGCTCACGCCCAAGCGCAGCAATATGAACGCCTGCCGCACAGCGCGCGGCATAAGACGCCTGTTCCTGCTCCGTAACCGCACGTTCCAGCCGAACAGCGTACGACTTGGGCACACACGCTTTTGGCGCTGTGATGCGGTGCGTCAACGCACCGTCTGTCGTTACGAGCAGCAGACCTTCCGTATCGATGTCGAGCCGACCGATGCAGTGGAGCTGCGTCCATATAGACGGCGTGCGGCACTCATCGCCGAGCAGATCGAACACTGTTTGATGCCACCGGTCAGAGCGCGCCGTTACGACGCCCGCAGGTTTATTCAGCATCAGGTAGCTGTGCTCCGGCTGCGTAACAGTCCGACCAGCAACCTGAACGATATGTATCGCACTGTCAACTTTCTGTGCCCCGTCAAAGACCGGTACATTGTCAATGGTAACGACGCCAGCATGCAGCAACCGTTTGACCTCGCGGCGTGAACCGCTGCCCTGCTGTGCAAGCAGTTTGTCTAGACGTATCATCTCACGCCGCTTACCGGTGCCGCCGGGCGATAGGAACGTATTCGCGCATCTCGGAAACATTTTTGTATGCGGGACGGTAGATGCGTCCTCCGGCAACAATTTCTTCCATACGATGTGCCGACCACCCTGCCACACGTGCAACGGCAAAGAGCGGCGTATACAGCTCGCGTGGAATGTTGAGCATGCTGTACACAAACCCTGAATAAAGGTCGACGTTTGCACAGAGCCGTCGGTCGGTGTGGTGCACTTCCATCAACACCTCAGGTGCAATGTCTTCAACTAGCCGGTACAGATTGAACTCATCCGTACAGTTTTTTTCTTCTGCAAGCCGCTCTGCCTTTGCCCGCAACAAGACGCAGCGCGGATCGCTTATCGTGTATACAGCGTGACCGATGCCATAAATCAATCCCGTTCTGTCAAAAGCTTCCCCCCGCGCAAGCGTGCGTAGATAGTTTCTGATGCCCTGTTCATCGCTCCAGTCGGACAGCGTTGCCTTAATATTGTCCATCATTTCCATAACACGGATATTTGCCCCGCCGTGCCGGTGCCCTTTCAGTGAACCGACTGCAGCAGCAATGGCGGAATACGTATCTGTATCCGTGGAAGAAACGACATGTACCGTCATACTTGAATTGTTGCCGCCGCCGTGTTCCGCATGCAAAATCAATGCAAGGTCGAGTGTTTCTGCCTCAAGGCGCGTATATTTCATGTCGGGGCGAATCAAACGTAAAAAATTTTCCGCCGTTGACAAAGTTGATACAGGATTGTGGATGTACATGCTCTCGCCGTCATAGTAGCGGCGCTTTGCTTGATACGCATACGCTGCGAGCGTTGAAAACCGCGATACAAGTTCCACGCATTGCCGCAGAATATTAGACACTTCGCGTCCTTCCGGATTCGGATCATACGAATAACTCGCGAGCACACCACGCGCCAATTTATTCATGATATTGTTCGACGGCGCTTTCATAATCATGTCTTCAGTAAAATTTGGCGGCAGCGTGCGCCGCATTCCGAGGAATTGGGTAAACTCATCGAGTTGCTCTTGGTCCGGTAATTCACCGAACAGCAGCAGGTACACGCATTGCTCGTATCCAAACTGATCGGACTGCTCTGCGTCCCGCACAATGTCGGCAACATCGTACCCACGGTAGATTAATTTTCCCGGTACTGCCACGCGCCGGTCGTCATGTATTTCGTAGCCAACCACATCCCCAATGCGCGTGAGCCCCACCAACACACCCGTACCGTTTTCATTGCGCAGACCACGCTTTACATTGTATTTTGTGTACAGCGCCGGATCTATCGGGTCGTTGTGCTGCGCAAGCTCGGACAGTTTTTTTAAAAAGGACAGTTCAAAAAATTCTTCAATCATATTCTCCCCTGTACGCACGCAAGCGTCCCTCGACGGCTCGCATACATCTAAAGTCTATCCGGTGCATTCTGTTTCAGGATATTTTTTTATACCAGATTTTTCCTAAACGGCGCAAGCACCGCGACAGCATTTCTGTGTCTGCCAACGGCGCAGGTATATTTTCTGCAGAACTATTTTCCACGCTGTTTATCTCACTCTATTGAAGAAAGCAGGTGAAACAAGTACAATGGAGCGCATGATACCGACGCTCATTAAAGATGTACTGGTGTCCGCGCCGGACGGACGGACAGTCACTGTCTGCGGCTGGGTGCGCACGATCCGCGACTCAAAAAATATCGTATTCATTCAGGTAAACGACGGTAGTTGCTTTGCCTCTATCCAACTGATTTTTGACCGCGCTGCAACAGAACACGCTGCTGCCATAGAAACAGAAATCAAACGCATCACAACCGGCGCATCGGTGCGCGCAGAAGGTACGCTCGTTGCCTCTCCTGCAGCGGGACAAGCGGTTGAAGTGGCCGTGCGTTCGCTTACCGTATTAGGAGCATGCCCCCCCGATGACTATCCGCTCCAGAAAAAAAACATGACGATGGAATACCTGCGTGCACACTCACACCTGCGCGCACGAACGAATACGTTTGGGGCAGTGTTCCGCGTACGCAGCGAATTGGCGATGGCACTCCACACATTTTTTTACGAGCGCGGTTTTTATTACATCCACACTCCAGCAATCACGTGCTCGGATGCGGAAGGTGCCGGAGAGATGTTTCAGGTATCTACTCTGTCGCTTGAAAAAATTGCGGAACGTGGCGTTATAGCCGGTACCAAAGGAATGAAGCCGGAACAAGCGGCGAATATCGTCGACTATGCAAAAGATTTTTTCGGCAAAAAAGCAGGCTTGACCGTAAGCGGACAGCTTGAAGCAGAAACGCTCGCTACCGCACTGTCCCGGGTGTACACGTTTGGCCCAACATTCCGTGCAGAAAATTCAAACACCCCCCGTCACCTCGCAGAGTTCTGGATGTGCGAACCTGAAATGGCGTTCTATGATTTATTCGACAACATGGATATAGAAGAAGAGTTTATCAAATACCTGCTGAATTGGGCGCTCACAAAGTGCGCGAATGATATGGCCTTTTTTGAAAAACGCATCAAGCCCGGCATCATTACCCAACTCCAACAGGTAGTTGATACGCCGTTCAAACGCATATCATACACTGAAGCAGTCGCTGCACTTGAGCCATACGGCGCACAATTTGAATATCCACTTTCGTGGGGAAAAGAATTGCAGACAGAACACGAGCGCTGCCTAACCGAAGAAATTTTTAAATGCCCCGTCATGGTATACAACTACCCCAAAGATGTCAAAGCGTTTTACATGAAGCGCAACGATGATGGGAAAACGGTGCGCGCAGTGGACGTACTAGTCCCTGGGCTCGGCGAAATCACCGGCGGTAGCGAACGCGAAGATGATTATGACAAACTGCTCGCTGTCTGTGCCGAACGAAATATGGACATGACGAACTACGACTGGTACCTAGACCTGCGTCGCTTCGGCACCGTACCGCATTCAGGATTCGGCCTCGGATTTGCGCGACTACTCCGATACGTTACCGGTATGGCGAATATCCGCGACGTCATTCCTTTCCCGCGGGCGCCGAAGTTGGCCGATTGTTGAACCGGCGTGCACCTGTCAGCGCATCCATTTACATTTACCAAAATCTCAGGTAGTATGGCAAGCGTCGCGTGCAGTGTGAATAGACAGTCAAAACGGCGCGCTCAGGAATAGTATGAACCATACAAATAATTATGCATTCGGCAGAAAAGTTTTTTTTCTGTGCCCGACGTTTGCCATGAAAAGCGCATTGATTACCCGACTGATCGATAATGAATACGAAACATACATCATTGATGATTATCGCGCTGCAAAAACTGTCCTGCGCGAATATCCGCGTTCAATCTGTTTTGTAAACATCGATGACGTGCTGCCGCATGAACACTGGTTCCACTTTGTGGCATCGTGTGAAGCCGATTCGTCACTCGCTTCAATTCTGTTCGGTGTCATTTCAGCGCACATCCATAAAGAAGAACACAGCCGTTTTACGGATACGCTCGACCTGCGGGCTGGTTTCATAACAATGACAGAAAGTATGGACGAGGTAACGGAAAAAATCATAAACACCCTTGCCGTCAACAGTGCAAAGGGGCGGCGGCAATACGTCCGTTCAAGCTGTGCAGATGACAAAAGCGCACTGCTGCTTATCCGGAACGGCACGAAAGCATACAAAATGGATCTGCTCGACATCAGCGTGGTCGGCACGGCATGTCTTGCCCGTCTTTCAGAAAAAGATTATTTCGCCCCGAACACCGTATTCCGCAACATAACCATAACACTCGGCACCAAAAACATAACGCTTGATGCGGTCGTCTATGCAACTATCCCTGCGGAACGGTTTTGTAAATTGGTGCTGCTGTTTATACAACCCGTCGCACCGGAAACGAAACAAATCATCAGGGGTTATATCGCTGCTAAACTGCAAAGCACCGTCGCCGCCGTTATACGGGCACACGAACCAGACAGCACCGATTATTCGCATGCGGTAGAAGCTCCGCATGAAAAGTCGCACCAGACTGGCGTTGGATGATACGCACATGAAACAGCACACCGCACCTATCCGCCTGACAAAATATACCATTGGTCAACTCATCTATCTGTCAAGCATGTTTTACATTCAGAATAATCTGTATACGTGTGCTGCAGCCTGCACGTTTAGCTTTTTCTTTTCAATCATTCCAATCGGCATGATGACGCTTTCAATCCTTGTGCGCATCGGGCACGCATACCCTGAAATCATTACGACCGTCGTCAGCTATCTAACGCCAGTCGCCACCTATGTTGATATTGATGCATTTATAGCGCACCTCATGCAGCATCGCCTGTTTAATTGGGTCGATATTGTCATTGCCGTTTTTATCTTTTGGATGGCGCGGAAATTGTTTGCAACCGTCATGCAAGGCATACGATTGATATTTCACCATGGCGGATTAGCGCGTCCAATTATCAATCAGCTGCTGATATTTTCCGGAGAAATCGTATTCATCACTGTTGCCGTCATCATCATCATCGGGCTGTTTGCATTCCGTCTGTTTTTTACACTTTCAATTTTTTCGATGATCCGCGAACGACTTGAATGGCTCTTTTCTACGTTTTCATTTACTGTCACCAATGCGTTTTCATACTTGCTCATCCTTATATTCGTAACGCTTGTCTATAAATTTGCGTCCGGTACAAAACCGTCGTTCAAATTATCATTCATCAGTTCTCTGCTGTGTACTGCCGTTTTTTTCATCGTCTCAAAACTGATGGGATTGTTTTTAAATGTTGCCAATTACAATCTCATCTACGGCGTACTGGGCAGCATTATGATTTTGCTATTGGAAATGTATATCTTTTTCATGATTTTTCTATGGGGCGCACAATTAATTTATGTCACACAGTTTTTCAATACTTTGCTCATCGGAGAGCTCTACCTCCTGCCCGATTACGAGACGACTGATTTTGTCGGTGTGCTTCGCCGCATCCTGTTCATCTCTCCTGATGCGCTGATGCGCGACGGCAACGTCATCCACTGTACGGCGGGAACAGTTATTTATGATGCAACTGACAATTCACACGATGTTTACTATATTGCAGACGGTTCGGTGCTCGTCCGCCATGCCATGGCATTCAGTTACTATGAACGCGGAGATTTTTTTGGTGAACTGCGCTGCCTGCTTGACGGCGTACAGGAAGAAGCAGCAGAAGCTGTTACCGATTCCGTCCTGCTCCGCATCAGTGCGGATACGTTTCGGTCACTCATCGAAAAAAATCCAAATACAGCGGAAAAAGCGCTTTCTCTACTTTCCGCCTACGCCCGCAAAGCATACCACAGCAAAGTGCAAAAATCGGGCAAATTGTAAGCGCTCCGTGGACGAAACCACATATCTTTGCTATACTGAAACACGGTCAACGGAATACCACGGCGTTCAAACGGCCGTGTGCCGCAAGACACATCGTGTTCCGTCGCATAACTGTCTGTGTGCCATTTTCGATTTCAACAATCGCTCACGGCACAACAATACTATCTAATGCGGTGGAGCAACCGATGCTCCCCGCGCGATTTCCAGTCTGTCGTACAGGCTGCGTATTTATCGCATACGTGTTAGGATCGTCATGGCGAAATACATTTTTATTACCGGTGGTGTTGTTTCCGGACTAGGAAAAGGAATCGCCGCAGCATCGCTGGGGCTTATTCTAAAAAGCCGCGGGTATAAAGTTGTCAATCAGAAATTTGACCCCTATCTCAATATCGATCCTGGCACGATGAATCCGTACCAGCACGGCGAAGTATTCGTTACCGACGACGGCGCGGAAACAGATCTGGATCTCGGACACTATGAGCGATTCACCGATGAGTCGCTCTCGCAGTCATCGAATACAACTGCAGGACGTGTGTACCTTGCGGTGCTCAACAAAGAGCGTGAAGGCGGATTTCACGGTGGCACCGTTCAAGTTATCCCGAACATTACCGAAGAAATTTTGCGGCGTATGCTCTTCTCCAGCGAAAAGACACACGCAGATGTCATCATCACTGAAATCGGTGGAACGGTCGGCGACATTGAATCGTTGCCGTTTATCGAGGCAATCCGTCAGATAAAATACAAAGTTGGAGAAGAGAACTGCTGCTACATTCACTTGACACTCGTACCGTACATAAAGAAAACAGGCGAACTCAAAACAAAACCGACTCAGCATTCGGTAAAGGAATTACAGGAACTCGGCATCCAGCCCGACATCATCATGATCCGCACGGAACAGTTCATCGACATCACGATACGCGAACGACTGGCGGCTTTCTGCAACGTCGGTACGAATCACATCGTACAAAACTTAAATGTCGATTCAATTTACGAAGTACCGCTCCAACTTGAAAAGCAAGGTTTGGGGCTTGCTATCTGCGAAACACTCGGACTAAAAAACATCACCCCCCATCTCGATGAATGGGTCGCGATGGTCGAACAATTCAAACATCCGCAACGCGCGGTAACGATTGCACTGGTGGGAAAATACATAGAGCTCCACGATGCCTACCTTTCGGTTGCCGAATCACTCATCCATGGCGGCATAGCGAACAAAGCTGGCGTCACCATCGATTGGGTTGATGCAGAAACGCTGGTTGACGACAAAGCGGTACGACAACGGCTCAAACACGCCGACGGCATTCTGGTACCGGGCGGATTCGGCGTACGCGGCATAGAAGGCATGATTCTTGCGGCAAAGTACGCGCGCACAAAAAATATTCCGTATCTCGGCATCTGCCTCGGTATGCAAATTCAGGTGATTGAATTCGCGCGGAATGTGGCCAAACTTGACGGGGCAAACTCAACAGAGATGGACAAAAAAACTGCACACCCTGTTATCGATTTGATGAGCGACCAAAACGGCAAAATACTCGGTGGCACGCTGCGGCTCGGAAAATTTGAATGCACCATCGCACCGGGAACGCACACCGAAAAAGCGTACACGGCTAAAACGATTTGGGAGCGACATCGGCACCGCTACGAGTTCAATAACGCATATCGCGAGCAGCTGAAAGCAGCAGGGCTTGTCATCGCTGGAGTGAATTCTGAACGCAACTTAGTAGAAATCTGTGAATGCCGAGATCATCCGTGGATGGTCGGTGTGCAGTTTCATCCGGAATTTAAAAGTCGTCCTAACAGAGCCGGTCCGCTGTTCCGCGATTTCATCAAGGCGGCGGTACTGTGCAACAAAAAAAAAGCAGACAGCGCCATGAACCGGGAAAAAATCGTTGTCCTTGACTTTGGCAGCCAGTACGCTCATTTAATCGCAAAACGATTTCGCATGCTCGGCTACTATTCTGAAATCGCAGATCCCGCTGCGCCGCTCACTGCATACAATCAGGCAAAAGGCATCGTTTTAAGCGGCGGCCCGCATTCGCTATATGAGACCGACGCTCCGGCATTTAACCGAGACGTCCTTTCGCTCGACATCCCCATCCTGGGACTGTGCTACGGACACTACATCGTCCACTGCGGATACAACGGCTCCGTTGGAAAAGCGGCAGTCGGTGAGTTTGGCATTGCACAGCTTGAACTGCACAATGCTGTTGCAAGCCCGCTCTTTGAAGGTGTCGCATCGCCGCTCCAGGTATGGATGAGCCATCAGGATGCCGTGCTCACACTCGGAGATGGATTTGAAACCATTGGCCACACCGCGGATTGCGCATATGCGGCAACACAGAATCTTTCACAGAAACGATTTTCTTTGCAATTTCACTGCGAAGTGAAAGACACTCCTGACGGCGACAAAATCTTTGCAAACTTTGCCCGATACTGCGGTATGCCACAAAACTGGGACAGCAGCACGGTGATCGACACTATTTTAGAAGACATCACGCGCACCGTACAGGACAAACACGTTCTGCTCTTTTTAAGCGGTGGCGTTGACAGCACGGTAACGTTCGCGCTGTTGAACAAAGCGCTCGGTGCAGAACGTGTTTTGGGACTGCATATTGACAACGGCTTTATGCGGAAGAACGAAAGCGCCCATATTGCAGAGACATACCGGCAGTACGGTCTGTCAAACTTCATCACCTGCGATGCATCGGAAACGTTTCTTCGAGCAGTCTCAGGGCTCACCGATCCGCAAAAAAAACGGGCAGCAATCGGCGAAACTTTCATTGCCGTGCGGAATGACGTCAGTGCAGCGCAGCATCTGAACGAACACGACTGGCTTTTGGCACAGGGCACGCTCTATCCCGACATCATCGAATCGGGCGGCACCAAAAATGCGCAAACCATAAAGACGCATCACAACCGCGTCGCAGGCATTCAAAAACTGATTGAGCGCGGTTTAATCGTAGAGCCGCTTGCGAACGTCTACAAAGACGAGGTGCGCGTCATCGGCAAAACGCTCGGTTTACCCGACGCACTCACCATGCGCCATCCGTTTCCCGGACCGGGACTCGCTATTAATGTTCTGTGCAGCACCGGTGTTCTAAACAGCGCGGACACTGCTGCGTTTGCCCAGGCAAAACAAGAACTTGGTGCGCTGTCGCTCCCGCCGTTTTCGGATATGGCCGTACAGGACGCATATATTCTACCGGTGAAATCAGTGGGCGTGCAGGGAGATTTCCGCACGTACCGATTTCCTGCCGTACTGTCGTTTGCGCCGCACCGTGACGGATGTTACCAACAGCCGCACCAATGGACAGAGATAGAGACCGCATCTGCATTCATCACGAACAATATGCGCACCGTCAACCGCACGCTCATCCGCCTCTATCAAAAACCGGGAACGCGCCTTACACTGCAAGCAGGCTATTGCACGCGCGAGCGACTCGATCAGCTGCGAGACGCAGACGACATCGTATTAACTCAACTGCACACATCAGGTTGGTACGAAAAAATTTTCCAGCACCTGACGATTTCTCTCCCCTATGCATCGTCGCCAAACCGTACCAGTTTGGTGCTCCGCCCCGTGTGCAGTGAAGACGTCATGACGGCGCGCTTTGCCCAGCTGCCGCACAGCGTGCTTGCAGCAATCACGCAAAAGATTGCGCTGTTGCCGTTTGTGGATGCGCTCTATTTTGACGCAACCAATAAACCGCCCGCCACATTCGGCTGGGAATGAGCGTATCGAGCGGCCGTACGATCGGCGGCAACAGCGCAGAGGGCTATCCTGCATACACTGCAATCTGTTCCGTCAAGAGCGGAATGAGCTGCTTTTTTCGCGATACCACATCTTTCAGATAATACACATTGTCTTCAATCTTTGGTAAATTGTCGGATAGTTTGAACTGCGTATCGCCTGCCACCAGCATGATGCTTGAAAGCGTCGTGATGTCTGTTACGAGCAGCACCGAACAGAGCGCCTTGTGTCCTCGCCGCTCAAGTTCGAGCTCATCAAAAAATTCTTTTTTTCGGTTCAGGATTTCATCGGTGCTGTTGACTTCGATCTGACTGACCGTGTAAACAATTTTTCCCTGCGTGTATTCTTTCATATCCTGATGCACGATGTCTGCCGGAGAGCGATTTCCGACACGGCTGCCAGCCGTCAGGATTTCTGTGCCGAGTTCCTGTATATCGAGATTCGTAATGTCTGAAAGATACTGCGCCGTCTCGCGGTCAATGTCAGTTGTGGTGGCCGATTGCAAGATGAGTGTGTCGGACAGAATGCCGCACAATAAAATTGACGCGATATCTTTGGGAATGGACACTTTGTTTTCACGGTACAACCCGGCAATGAGCGTCGCCGTTGAGCCGACCGGCTTATTGATAAACAAAATTGGATATTTTGTGCCTGACATTCCCAACCGATGGTGGTCGATGACTTCACGAATTTTAAAATGCTCCACTCCTTCAACCGCCTGTACCAATTCGTTGTGATCAACTAAAACCACCTCAATGCACGGCTCTTTGAGCAAATCGTGTTCCGCGATGCTGCCGATAACGCGGCCGCCGTTATCGACAACCGGCAAGCAACGGCACGGAGATGCCTGAATGAGCGGCCGCACGTTTGTGACCGTATCATCAGGATGCACCGGCTGTACGGCCGCATCCGCCATAAGAGACACCGGCGTTGAATAGTAGATAAGCATCATGGTTGAAGATGTTGCATAGGGACTTGAAACAACGGATACCCCGCGCATTTCAGCTTTCTCCCGTAACGACTTGTTCAGTACGGTGCCCGCCGTCAGAACAAGCAGCCGCACGCCCGCATCGATACACGCTTCCTGTATGTCCGTGCGGTCATCCGCGAGCGCAATCACCTCTTCACTGGTATGTGCTTCAAGAATTTTTTTGAACGTTTCAAGCTGTGCTGCACCGACCACAACAAACGCTTTAAAATTGTCATCTGCGCGTGTCACCACCTGCGGCTGTGCATTCATCGTTTTTATGATAAGCGAAATGCTGGTTACAATCGCCACATTGTGTTCTGGATTCAAAAGCGTCAGCACATCCTTGGCAAAAATATTGTAATGCAGCAAGGACGCATATTTTCCGTCTGCATCCACTACGGGCAGCACCGCACGCTGCGAGCGCTCCATCTTTTCAAGCGCGCTCCACACCGACCATCCTTGGTCAACCGTTTCGCACTGATCATTCATATAATACTGTACTTTTGGAATAAGATCTGGCACGTAGAGCGGCGGACGCACATTAAACTTTTTATAGATATATTCTGTCTGCGGATTAAAATGCCCAGCGCGCGCCGCCACATATTCATCCTGCCCCATCAGCTGCTTCAGCTTTGCATATGCAGTTGCCGCCACGACAGAATCCGTATCAGGATTCCGATGCCCGATGATGTACACGGTGTTCTTCATGCGCACTATTTTCGTACAATTCCCTGCATTTGTCAAACACCCCCATCATAAAAAGCATACACATACGTTCGCGCTGCACAGACTATGTATACCGCATTCGCTGTACCACCGTATCATGTTTTTGAGGGGCAGGTTGTTTCTCCAAACCGTGCCTACACGGTTCCAGCATTCGCTTTCATTCCTCAAAGCGTGCCGCTTTTTCGGAACGGATTTCGCTTCGCTCAACACGCCGTTCCGGCACGGGCCATGCCATTTCGGAACAATAAAAAGTTTCATTCCCAATTTTCTCTCACGCAAATCACAAAACGTATGCCCGCACAAGACAGGAGCACAAGCGCATTACCCGGCGCGATGCACTGGCGCAGCTTTCTGGCGCTCCGAATCATGTCGCTACAAAACTGTGCGCTGCCAAAGTAGCACTGATATCTGCACCGCGCATTGCCGCCGTCGGTAAACGCGGCGCTCCTGCCCTGTGCCGGAACGCGCTTTTCTAGAACGTGTAGCGCATGCCGAGCGACACAAAGCTGTTGTGCGTAAAGCTCGCAAACTCGCTCTTGTCTCTATCGTAGAAGTGCGTGATGTACATGCCGCTTGCAATCGCGTCAAGCCCGCCGAATACGTTTACCGTAAGCTCCGGCTTGATGATGAAGTCGCCGCGCTCTATGCCGTATATGAACGTAACGGACGGCTGTATCTTTTCGTGATTGTACGAGTCGGAGATGTTGAGCATGATTTTGTTGTTCGAGTATATGCCGTTCGCATCGTACTCCGTGTCAAGCGCGCCGTTGCTCTTTATCTCGCTGTTCTTGACGATGTACTGTCCGACTGTCTGCACGTTCACGTTCAAGTTGCTCACTGGAATATTCCAGTCAAAACCAAACAGCCAATTGACCGAGTTGTTGCGCACCGCAGCGTCAGTTCCCTGTACGTCGTGCGTCAAATAGTACGCAAGCTCCGCGCGTAGATTTACCGGCCCCACCGCCATGCCCGCTTCCGCGCCGAACACGTGGAGCGCGTCGTAGGAAAGGAACTTGTCGTCCTCTGTCGCCGCGCCTGCAAGGTACCGCGTGATGTAGCTGTCAATTTTTGACGCGTCCACGGACGGCTGCTTGTAGTGCCCGTAGTAGTATGAAAGCCCTGTGTCCACAATGCCGATGGTGCCCGTCATGCGAATGCCCGCCTGTCCGTATTTGAGGCGGTACGTGTTCGGGTACAAGTTGTCTTTGAGCGTCCCTGACTGCGAGAGCGCGCGCGTGTATGCGGCGAGCAGCTGCGGCGCAAGAGGATTGCTGTCTTTGATCGCGGTGATTGCTTCTGCCTGCATTGTTGCAACTTTCGTTCCGGCAAGCGTTGTTACCCGATCTGTAATAGCTGTCACCTGCGCGGGAGTCCACCGTCCCGTTCCGAGCCGGTCGGCAGTCATCATCGGCGTGTAGATGCCTTCAATGCGGAAGCTGTGCAAAAAGAAATCCCACGGGCAGTTCCACGCCACGCGCACCATCGGCTCCGCGATGCGCCGGTCGATGTAGTCAGGAATAAGAAAATAGTAGTAATCGTTCGCATTGAAGTTGTCGAGCACGTGGAGCTTGTCGCCTTTTCCCCACACAACTTTCATGTCGCCCGCCTCAATCGTAACGCTGCCGAGGTACGCGCGCATGGTAAGCTCGTCAATCACTTTGCGCGGATAATTTTTGATGATGTCCTCGTTGAACGCGAGTTTCAGCTCCACGTCCGCCTTGCTGCCCTCGTATGAAAAATCAAGATTTCCCTGCGGCACCACGTCAAGCGGCATGTCGCCGAACGAATCAAACTCGCTTTGGTTTCCATCTACAAAGTAGCGCAGCGAAAGCTCTACCTGCCCGTGCACATCAACCGCCTTTTCGCGTGACGACGCGTCGAACGAGTCAAACGAATCGAAGCTGTCAAAGTCGTCATCAAAACGCTGCGCAAAAGCTGCACCGCACGCAAGGAGCGCTGCGGCGCACAGCATCAGTTTTGTGTATTTCATCGCGCGCCTCCGTTTTATTTTCCTGTGTTCAAAAAGCTTTCAGTGAACACGCGGTCTGGAATCGGCTTGTCAACGACGATTTTTGAAATGACCAAACGCGTCGCGTGTCCCGTCTGCACGTTTTTGAGCACGTCAACAGTCGGAATGTCGTAGCCGCTTATGTTTTCAAGTTTTTCGACCGTGAGCACTTTGATGAGATTGCCTTTTTTGTCGTACATCTCAGCGTAAATAGGCACAGAGGTGTTTTTGTCAATCCACTGGATGCGGTACTGATACTGCGACGTGCTCGCGTTTACGGGCGTCGATTTGATTTTCCAGCAGCTGAATCCGTTTTTCGTCTCTTCACCCAAAAGCTCGTGCGTGTCGTCGTCAAGCTCGCGCGTGGACATGTCGTCGTACGTTACGTCAGTTCCCATGAATGACTGCGAGCCTTGACTTGCCGCAACGCGGCGCGTAGTGCGCAGCGCGGGAAGATAAATCCACTTGTCGTCCGCCTTGCCGCTGTTTTCCACCTGCAAAAAGCGCGTGTCTTTTACTGACGCAGGGCTTTTGAACACCATGACGAGCGAGGCGAGCCCGTCTTTGCTGCGCCCGTATTCTTCCACCGTGCGGCTTTCAGAAACAGTGCCGTCCTTTTCGATGAGCTCCATCGTCACAAGCGCGTGCGTAAAATCAGGCTCCTTAACGTCGAGCACTTTTTGAAGGATTGCGCGCCCGTCCTGTGCGAACGCGCCGCTTCCCGCTGCAAGCGCCATGCACACAGCGCCCGCCTTTAGAATGTTTGTCCGTTTCATAGTTCCTCCTAAAAAAGCCAAAAGAAAACAGCCGCTTTCAAATGACTTTTTGCCGCCGTCCGCGCCAAAGCGAGAACGGCACGATATACACGTGTGCGCATCCTTCAACGAAGTATTCCGCGCATTGTTGCTTCTGTTCCTGCCACACAACACATGCGGCAGCCATTGCCGCGCCAGAGCTGGCGCCCGCCGGTTGGCAGGCAGCACACACGGCAATCAGTTTTTCTGTTTTTTCGGGCGAATGAACTTCGGGTCGTACAGCATGAGCACGCCCGGAATGACCGTCATGGAAAGCGTCGCGCTCGTGAACATGACGATTGCCGCAAGCACGCCGATAAACTGCAGCACGACGAATTCCGAAAAGCACAGCACGGAAAATCCCAAGCCCACGGCAAGCGCGTTCGTGATGATGCCGTAGCCGCTCTTTCTAAACGTGCGCTTTACCACGACGTTCACGTCGTCACATTCAGCGCGCTCTGTGGCATATGTTTCCAAAAAGTGAATCGTGTAGTCGATGCCCACGCCCACAGCTACCGACGCGATGATGCTCGTCACCAAATCGAGCCGTATGCCGGAGAAGCCCATAATCATGTAGTTCAAGACGATTGCAAATGCAAGCGGCAGCGCGCCGAGCAGCCCCGCCCACACCGACTTGAACGAGAACGCCACGATGACGAACACGCACAGAAGCGAGAACGCAAGGCTCATCACCTGGCTTGAAATGACCATGTCGGTCATGGTGTATTCCATCTCGCCCGCGCCCGTCACCTCCACCGAATAGCCTTCGGGAAAGTGGCGCGCCGCGTACTCCTCGATTTCGCACAGAATGTTGCCCGTCTCTACCGTGCTGTGCGAGCGCAGCTGAATCTGCACTTTGATTTTTGACGGCGAAAGCGGATTGTCTGCAAAACGGCCGAGCGCTTCAGAGCCTGCGAGCAGCTGCAAATACTGCGCCACTAAATCAGAAAGCTCGCTCCTGTCCGCCGCAGGATATTTTGCCGAGTCATACGGCACTTCGTAGTACGCCGCGCCGTTATAGTTCAGCCG
>JAFUFE010000169.1 GCA_017470085.1 Treponema sp. | reverse complement strand
GCTCGTACTCTCACAGCGGCGCCCCCCCCCTCTCTAATCATCCGGAGATGGAGAAACGGTATCTTCAGTGGACTCGATGGCGGTCAGCTCCGCGCAGTGCTCTTCCGCTTTCAAAATCTCGTTGAACTCTTTTGCATCCATCGTTTCTTTTTCAAGCAGCCGTTTTGCGATGTATTCGAGCAGCACGCGATGTTCGGTGAGCAGCTTTACGACATAGGTATACCGCCCCTCCATCATGCGTGCAATCTCATCGTCGATATACTTCTGCGTATCTTCAGAATACTCGCGGACCAACGATGGCTCCTGTGCTCCGCCGTATCCGCGGCCGCTTTTGCCGAGCGTCACGTTTTTAAAGCGACCGCTCATGCCGTACTGCGTAATCATGCTGCGGAACAAATCAGTCGCCCGCTGAATATCGTTCGCCGCGCCGGTAGTGATTTCATTAAAGATGAGCTCTTCAGCCGCGCGGCCGCCGAGCAATACGTCAACTTCGGCAATCAATTCCTTTTCGCTGCTCAAAAACGACTCGTCTTCACTGCGGTGGAGCGTGTATCCGAGCGCACTCACGCCACGCGGGATGATCGTAATCTTATGCACCGGATCGCTCCCGGGGGTGAATGCCGCAACGAGCGCGTGCCCCGTTTCGTGGTACGCCACGATCTCGCGCTCCTTTTCCTTTACCACGCGGCTTTTCCGTTGCAGACCGACGAGCGTTTTTTCAATCGCTTCGTCAAAATCTTCCATTACGACAACTTTGCGACCATTGCGAACAGCGAGCAGTGCTGCTTCATTGACGATGTTTGCTAGATCAGCGCCGGAAAGCCCGCTCGTAGCGAGCGCAAGTCCGCCAAAATCGACCTGTGCATCCACCTTGACGTTCTTCGAGTGGATGAGCAAGATCGCTTCGCGTCCCTTTACGTCAGGACGATCTACCACCACCTGGCGGTCGAAGCGTCCGGGTCGGAGCAGCGCTGGATCGAGCACGTCAGGGCGATTCGTGGCCGCAAGGATAATCAATCCCTTTTCGTTGTCAAACCCATCCATCTCTACAAGCAGCTGGTTCAATGTCTGCTCGCGCTCGTCGTTTCCACCGAGCGTATTGACACGGCTCTTTCCGATGGCGTCAAGCTCATCGATAAAGATGATGCACGGCGCCTTTTCACGCGCGGTCTTAAACAGATCGCGCACGCGGCTCGCGCCGACACCCACGAACATCTCCACAAAGTCAGAGCCGGAAATACGGAAAAACGGCACGCCCGCTTCTCCCGCCACCGCGCGCGCGAGCAGCGTTTTGCCGGTACCGGGCGGCCCCACAAGCAGTACTCCTTTCGGAATCTTGCCGCCGATGTCGGTGTATTTTTTGGGCTGTTTCAAAAAATCGACCACTTCAACGAGCTCTTCTTTTGCTTCATCAACGCCCGCCACATCTGCAAACCGCGTCTTGACGTTGCCTTCATCCACCGCCTTTGCACGGGAAGCGCCCACGTTGAAGATGCTCCCCATCCCCCCCATGCCGCTGCCCATACGGCGAAACAGCAGGAAATACATCAGGAAAAAAAATCCCAGCGGAACGATTAAATTTAAAAGCCACTGGAGAAAATAGTTATTTTTAACGACGAATTTATAGCTCACCTGATGCTCGTTGAGCAGCGCGACAAACGATTCCATAAAGACGCCGACCGTGCGGTATTCAGCCTGTGTCTGTACAACCGGTGGACGGAACAGCTGCAGCCCGCGCTGTTCTTGCGGCTGCGCAGAATCAGCGGGAAGCGGACCGTAACCCGTAAAATACGGCGCGTTGATTTCAACCGCCACAATCCGGCCGTCAGCAATCATCTCTTGAAACTCGGAAAAATCAACCATATTCTGTGGCTGCGCCATAAAAAAATAATTTATTATGCCCAAAATAGCGAGCGTGGCAAGGAGAATGCCCCACAGCGGAAAGCGCGGACGGCGCTCTGGCCTTTTTCCGTCTTTTTTATCTTTATGATCAGTATCCGCAGAAAGCTTAAAAAAATTGTAGGGATCGAATTCGTCCGGAGCATCAGATTTTTTTTTCTGCTCGTTTTCATCATCCATTGTATAAACCTCACGGTGCGCAACCGTCGTGAGCACACCAAAATAATAGTAGTAGTATTAATATACGGTGTTTCGCGACCATTTGGCAAGTGAAAATACGGGAAATTAAATCATTTCTTTAGGACCCCGTCGAGACGATACGCGCTGTGTCCGTGAGAAAAAACTGTATTTTTTGCATTTTTTTTCTCAAGTTGTTTTTTTGAATTCCGATATTTAAAGTGGAACATACCCGTGTTTTCGGGTATGATGAGGAGGGTAGTGTTATGGAATACAATCAAGCTTTTGCCGCATATCGGACTGCGAACGTGCGGACCGCAAGTCAAGGGCAGCTCATCGT